>CADBHI010000043.1 GCA_902794405.1 uncultured Prevotellaceae bacterium | reverse complement strand
ACGGCTCGCATCACCTTCCAGGGACTTGGCAACTACAAGGGCAAGGTGAATAAGTACTTCGCCATCAAGAGCTACGTGCTCGACATCGACATGGTTCAGAACATCGCCGACCAGACTTGGACGGGCGAGGCTGTAACGCCGGCTATCTCGGTGATCAACGGCAACGTGACGCTGACTCAGGATAAGGACTTCACCGTGAAGTTCAAGAACAATGTGAACGAGGGCACCGCTACCGCTATCATCAACGGTACTGGCAACTTCCGCAGCATTGACCTGGTGAAGACCTTCAAGATCGTGAAGAAGGCTGAGGTGACAGATCCCGAAGCCGTGGAAGCTCCGGGCGAGGCTACCGCTATCAGCGGTCCCGTGGCCGGTGGTTCACCCGCCGGCACCGCCTACGACCTTGGCGGTCGCAAGGCTAAGGCCAACCGTAAGGGCGTTGTCATCATCGACGGCAAGCTCGTGCTGAAGAAGTAATTTAAGTCACACGGAAATCACGGAAAGCACGGAAAAGCGCCAAGAAATAATTTCTGTGATTTCCGTGATTTCTGTGTGAACTATTTACAGCTGCGGACCTGTCAAACCCGACGAGTCCGCAGCTTTTGAACAAACAAACTTAAAAACAGAATGAAGAGACTACTGACTATTACTCTTGCCCTTTGGGGTATGACAGTGATGAAGGCGGCTGACGGGCCGCAAACGGTATTCATCTATTCACCTGGCCAGGGCGACGGCTTGCACATTGCCGTGTTGGAAGGTGAATCCTGGAAAGAATCGGGAAGACTATGTTCCTCGGACTACGGCACGTGGGGCGCGGAGAAGAAAATGTTCCACCCCTCGGTATGCCGTGCCAACGACGGCACCTGGCGCTTGGTGTTTCAGGTGAACGACCACTCGCCGCAGTTTGCCGCCGCCTACAGCCGCGACCTTGTGAACTGGCGGCCGCAGGACTACCCTATCATGTCGACCAAGCAATGCTTAGACCCCGTGGTGTTCGAGAACCCCGACGGCACCTTCGACATCTACTATAAGTCGCCCCAGGGTAAGCGCTGGACATCGGCCACGCCCAACTTCCGCGACTTCACCCCCGATCAGGCCAGCCAAATCAGCGACGATGCCTGGATTCGCGACACGGCCACCGTCAACGGCAAGCTCTATGAGGGCAACAGCTTCAAGATTTCCCCGATGGAATGGGAGAAAATTGAGCAGCACTTCCAGCAATCCGCCGCCGACTGGCGCCTCTCCAACGAGCGCATGCACGACGATGCCACCGTGCTCAGCGGTTTACCCGCTGAGTCCCCCCTAAAAGCCACCCTCACCGTCAACCCCTCCAACCAAAAGCCCATCAGCGACAAGCTGATTGGCATTTTCTTCGAGGACATCAGCTATGCCGCCGACGGCGGCCTCTATGCCGAGCTCATCCAGAACCGCGACTTTGAATATACGCCGCGTGACCATCGCGGCTGGAGCGCTACCACGGCCTGGCACTCTACGGGTAAGATAGAGATTGCCACCGAGAACCCGCTGAGCAAAAACAATCCGCACTACGCCCTGCTATGGACCGACACCGTTTGGAACGATGGCTGGGACGGCATCGTGGTGGAGAAGGGCAAGAAGTATGACTTCTCGATGTATGTGTTAGCTGGCGGTCAGAAGCAGGACTTCCTGATTCAGCTCGTTAGCGAGGACGGCAAGGTGATTGCCAGTAGTAAGCTGAAGACCCAGGCCAGCCGTTGGCAGCAGTACGCCACGGTGCTGACGGCCAAGGCCAGCGACACGAAGGCCCGCTTAGCCATCGTGCCCTTGAAAGCTGCCCATGTGGGCATCGACATGGTGTCGCTGTTCCCGCAGGAAACCTTTATGGGTCGTAAGAACGGACTCCGCAAGGACCTGGCACAGGTGATTGCCGACCTAAAGCCGAAGTTCGTACGCTTCCCCGGCGGTTGCATGAGCCACGGCCAGGGCTTGGAAAACATCTACCACTGGAACGAGACCGTAGGCCCGCTGCAGGACCGCAAGCCCGACTTCAACATCTGGAACTACCACCAGACGCGCGGCTTAGGTTTCTTTGAATACTTCCAGTTCTGCGAAGACATCGGCGCCGAGCCGCTGCCGGTACTGGCCGCTGGCGTACCCTGCCAGAACTCGGCTGCCAACGCCCAGGGCATCGGCGGTCAGCAGGGCGGCATCCCGATGGACGACATGCCGGCCTACATTCAGGAACTGCTCGACCTGATTGACTGGGCCAACGGCGACCCCGCCACCTCGAAGTGGGCCAAGATGAGGGCCGATGCCGGTCACCCCGCACCCTTCAACCTTAAATATATAGGTATAGGCAACGAGGACATCATCTCGACCGTGTTTGAGGAGCGCTTCACGATGATTGCCCGCGCCATCCGTGCCAAGTATCCCGACATCAAGATCTGCGGCACCGCCGGCCCATTCCACGCCCCGAGTGCCGACTACATGGAAGGCTGGGACTTCGCCCGTCGCAACCCCGACCTGCAGTACATGCTCGACGAGCACTACTACGAGTCGACTGGCTGGTTCATGCACCACCGCGACTACTATGACAAATATTCAAGAGAAGCCCCCTCGGGGGCAGTAGGGGGGGCCACCAAGGTGTACCTCGGCGAGTGGGCCGCCTCGACCAAGGTGAAGCGCCCCAACGTAGAGACAGCATTGGCCGAGGCCCTCTACCTGACCGACATCGAGCGCAACGGCGACATCGTCGAGATGACCTCCTACGCTCCCATGCTCAGCAAGGACGGCCACTCGAACTGGAACCCTGACATGATCTACTTCTCGAACACGGACGTCAGGCCCACCCCAGCCTACCACGTGCAGCGGCTCTTCTCCATCAACAGCGGCGATTCGTATATCGCCTCCACGTTCAGCGTGCCCTCCGGTTTCCCCGGAGGGAAAAACCTGTCGCACCGCCTCGGCGCCAGCGTCGTACGTAACAGTAAGACGGGAAAGACCTACGTCAAGCTGGTCAACGCCCTGCCTGCTCCATTGGAGCTGACCGTCAACGGCCTCGACATCCCCGCCACGGCCAAGACCGAAGGCTTCGACGGCAAGCCCGAAGACCAGAACCCCATCATCAAGACTGGTGAGGCTGGCACCGCCATCGTCCTTCCACCCTATTCCTTCCGCGTCATCGAACTATAAAAACTATAAGTAACTATGAAAAAGAAAACCGCTTTCCTCATCGCCTGTTCTGTATGCTGTGGCATCGCCACAGCCCAAGTCACCATCGACATCGACGCCAACCAGCGTGGCCCCCGAATCAGCCCCACGCACTACGGCATCTTTTTTGAGGACATCAACCACGCCGCCGACGGCGGCCTCTACGCCGAGCTGATTCGCAACCGCTCGTTCGAGGACGGCCCGCGCTACGGCGCTCCCGCCGACATGCAGGGCTGGAAGCCCTACGGCTTCAACGGCTCGACCATCGACGCCCGCCTCGTGCAGCCCTCCAAGAAAGTAAAACTGCTGAACAGCGCCCAACAAAACGCCCTTGAACTGACCATCAACGCCACGCCGGCCAACGCCGTGCGCCTTGAGAACGAAGGCTTCTGGGGCATCAACGCCGTGCAGGGCCGTACCTACCGGCTCAGCCTTTGGCTCAAGGGCAACTATAAGGGCACCATCAAGGCCCGCCTCTTCAACAGCAAGAACCTCTATGCCGAAGCCATCGTGTCCCCCTCTGGGGACAAAAGGGAGGCTTGGACGAAGTACACCGCCGAACTGACATCCGACGGCAACGACCCGCAGGCCAGGTTCGCCCTGGTCTTCGACGGCAAGGGCACCCTGCAGCTCGACGTGGTGAGCCTCTTCCCGCCAACATGGAAAAACCGCGAGAACGGCCTGCGCCCCGACCTGGCGCAGATGCTCTACGAGATGCGCCCGAAGTTCATGCGCTTCCCCGGCGGCTGTTTCGTCGAGGGACAGATTTCGCCTGAGAACGCCTTCCGCTGGGAACGCACCATCGGTCCCATCGAGGAGCGGCCCGGTCACTGGAATGTGAACTGGGGCTATCGCACTACTGACGGCATCGGTTTCCATGAGTACCTGCAGATGGCCGAGGACCTTGGTGCCAAGCCGCTCTATGTGGTGAACGTGGGCCTGTGGCACGGTGGACTGACACCCGTTGACTCGCTGCAACCGTGGATTGACGAGACGCTCGCCGCCTTGGAGTATGCCAACGGCGACGTGACCACGAAGTATGGTGCCCTGCGTGCCAAGAACGGCCACCCTGCTCCCTTCAACTTAGAGTACCTGGAGATTGGCAACGAGAACAACCAGCCCGACCCGCGACAGCAGAGCGACCACTACTACGATCGCTTCCGACTGTTCAAGGAGCAGATTCTGAAGAAGTACCCGAAGATGCACCTCATCGGCAACGTGGCCGCCTGGGGCACCGACACGCCGATATGGGACAGTAAGGAGAGCGTTGAACTGCTCGACGAGCACTACTACCGCAACCCGGCATGGTTTGCCGACAACTTCCATAAGTACGACACCTACGACCGCCGTGGCCCGAAAATCTACGTCGGCGAGTATGCCGTCACCGACGGCTTCGGCGACTTGGGCAACATGAACGCCGCCCTCGGCGAGGCTGTCTACATGATGGGCATGGAGAACAACTCCGACATCGTACCGCTGAACTCCTACGCCCCCATATTCGTCAACGAGAACGATGCCCGGTGGCGCCCCGACATGATACGTTTCTCGTCTAACCGCGTCATGGGCACACCTTCTTATTATGTACAGATGCTCATGCCCCGCAACATCGGCACGCAGGTGGTGAAGCTGAGCCAGACCAACCCCTACAGCAGCATCGCCAAGCCCATCACGCCCCAGCAGAGCCGCGTGGGCTTCGGCACTTGGGGGACAAAGGCTTCGTACACCCATCCCGAGGGTGTTCCCAAGACGGGCAAGCCTGAGTTCGTCTCGGGCCAGTGGCAGTTGGGCAGCGACAATGTGCTGCGCCAGACCAGTCTCGACCAGCAATGCGTGGCCGTCTGCCGGACGCCCTTCGACTCAGACCACTACACCTGCAAGTTCCGTGCCCGCAAGGACGAGGGTGCCGAGGGCTTCCTCATCGTCTTCAACTACGTGGACGAGCATAACTACTGCTGGCTGAACTTCGGCGGATGGGGCAACACGCAGCATGCCATCGAACAGATAAGCAGTGGCGGCAAGATCCAAACCAACATCAAAAAGGGAAGTGTCGAGACTGGCCGCTGGTATGACGTGACGCTGACCGTCAGCGGCGACTCCGTGAAGGCATGGCTTGACCAAGACCTTATCTTCGACACCGTCTTGAAGCGCAACACGTCACTCGGCGTCTACTCGTCGGCTACCATCGACGAGCCGTCGGGTGAGCTCATCGTCAAGGTTGTCAACTCGCAGGCCGAGGACACCACCGCCCGCCTGAACATCAGCAACTTCGCGGTAAAGAGCGCCAAGCTCATCCAGCTGCGCGCCAACACAGGTTACGACGAGAACACCCTGCAGCAGCCCACCAACATCAGCCCTACCGAGCACGAGCTGTCGCCAGAATGCAATACTGTCGACGTGGAACTGCCCGCCTATTCGCTTAACATCATCAGAATCAAGAAATAAGCTATGAGAAAACTACTCTTATCTTTATGCCTGCTCGCCGCAGCCAAAGTGAACACCTACTGGCAACAGAACAACAAGGCTGAGGTGCGCGCCTTCTGGGACAACGCCGCCTACCACACCGGTAACATGGAAGTATGGAAACTACTCGGCGACCAGCAGATGCTCGACTACAGCATCCGATGGGCAGAGCACAACGAGTGGAAGGGTGCCACGGAGACCGACCCAGCCAAGTGGAAGTACAAGAATTACGGCGAGGGCCAGGACTACGTGCTATTCGGCGACTGGCAGATCTGCTTCCAGACATACATTGACCTCTATAACCTACAGAAGGACGAGCGCCGGGTGACCCGTGCCAAGGAGGTGATGGGCTACGAAGCCGACTCCGAGGCCAACGACTACTGGTGGTGGGCCGATGCCCTCTACATGGTGATGCCCGTGATGACGAAGATGTATAAGTTGACGGGCGACCAGAAGTACCTAAGGAAGCTCTACGAGAACATCCTCTACTCCGACAGCATTATGCTCGACCCCGAGACGGGCATCTACTTCCGCGACGGCAAGTACGTGTACCCGAAGCACAAATCGGCCAACGGCAAGAAGGACTTCTGGGCACGTGGCGACGGCTGGGTATTGGCCGGACTGGCCAAGGTGCTGCAGGACATGCCAGAGACCTACGTCCGCCAGCCGTTCTTCGTCGAGAAGTACACCCGTTTGGCCCGTGCCGTAGCCGCCTGTCAGCAGAAGGAGGGCTACTGGACGCGTTCCATGTACGACCCCGACCACGCCCCCGGCCCGGAGACCTCGGGCACAGCTTTCTTCACCTATGGTCTGCTCTGGGGGGTGAATAACGGTTATCTCTCGAAGAAGGAGTTCGCCCCCGTCATTGCCCGTGCGTGGAAATATCTGACGGAGACCGCCCTGCAGAAGTCGGGCAAGGTAGGTTATGTGCAGCCCATCGGTGAGCGTGCCATCCCCGGCCAAACCGTCGATCAGAACTCCGAGGCCAACTTCGGCGTAGGTGCCTTCCTGTTAGCCGCCTGCGAGTACGTCAGGTATCTCCAAGGTCGTTGATAATTCCCAGACCGGGTTATAATGGAACCATAAATCTCCAACAAATCAGACACCAAATCAACTCGTATAGATTTTTGTGAGATTTTTGAAGATTTAAGGTTCCATCATCGTATGGTAATGATTATGCAAACGGATATATTTTTCGGCGCAAACGCGCTTCGTTAAGAAAATTTGTTGTACCTTTGCACTCAAATAAACGTAAACAACGAAGATTATGGAAGCTACAGTTACAAGAAGACGGCGCACCGTGGAACCTATCACGAAGGCATGGAACGTGGCCAAGAAGCTGGACAACAGCCAGAAGCTGCAGTTAGTGACCATGCTCGTGGAGAGCTTACAGCCCGCCTTGGCCGAGCCGCGCAAGCCCCGCCTATACGACCCCGAAACCGGCGAATACCTCAACGACGAGACCATGCAGGTCATCGAGGACGTGCGCAGCGGGAAGGAGAAGATGTACAAAGCGGACTCCTTTGAGGAGTATCTTGAAGCGGTCAGAAATCTGTAGGGTATTATGGCAAAGTATTCATTACAATACTCCAACACCTACCTGAAAGATCTGAAGCTGGCACGCAGACGTAGGCTGAACGAAGACAGGCTGAACGATGTCATCAAAATGCTTCTCAGTGGCAACCCCCTACCCGCCAATCTGCACAACCACCAGCTGACGGGCGACTACAAGGGCTACTGGGAGTGCCACATCAGCCCCGACTGGCTGCTGCTCTACGAGAAGGACACTGAAATACGCATCATCTCGCTCTACCGCACAGGCACTCACATCGACATCTTCGGGAAAGGGAAGAAGCGGTAACACCCGACCCCGACCCGGCTTTGCCCCACCGTCGCTACGCTCCCTAATTGCTCCCTCCTCGCAATTACCTACAGGGGTGGGAAGAACGGCAAAAGGCAGTGCCTTTTTCTCAAAACCCGGTGCCTTTTTCTCAAAAGGCGGTGGGTTTTGGATGAAAGGCGGTGGGTTTTATAATCCAACCATAAATCTCCAACAAATCAGACACTAAATCAACTCGTATAGATTTTTGTGAGATTTTTGGAGATTTAAGGTTCCAAACTGTATGATTATGAATCACACTTTTCAGGTAGCACTTCTCACACTTCTTACACCTAACTTCTTGCTAAGGCAAGCATCCTTTGGCTGAGCGAGGTGAGGGAAGTGTGAGAAGTGAGGGTTGTTTTCTATGATTAACTATACTATTTATTAAAATTATTCGTAATCATTGCAATAATTTCCCAACTTGTGTGTATATATAGGTAGAAGACGAAGTCAAAATGGAACGAGAAGCAACCATCCTGATTAATGACCTGCGACAGCATCAACCTGCCGCCTGCCAACAGTTGCTTACGGAATATGGGCCGGCGGTGTTTCGCATGGTGCAGCGCATCGTGACGCGCCGTGAGGATGCCGAAGAAGTCTATCAGGATGTGTTTGTCAAAGCCCTGCGCGGCATTGAGGGCTACAATCCCCGTCAGGCGTCGCTCGCCACATGGCTCAACCGCATTGCCTACCACGAGTCGCTCAACTTCGTCCGCGGCAAGAAGCCCAACATCGTCTATATGGACGACCGTGACCTTGGCGCTGACTCATTGGAGGTACCCGACGATGCTCCGCCTGACGAACAGACCATCGAGCAACTGGAACAGGCCTTAGCGATGCTGCCGCCCCACGAGCAGGCCATCGTGAGCATGTTCTACTACGACAACCAGAGCCTCGCCGACATTGCATTCGTCACAGGCTCCATTCCCTCTACCGTCGGCTCGCAGTTGAGCCGTATCCGCAAGAAACTCTACCGAATCATTAAAACGCTCTGAACAATGAACGATATCAAAAACGACAAGAACCTACGTGAAGCCGTCAGCCGACGGGAACAACAGCTGCCGCCGTTGCCCGAGAATTTGAATGAAAGGGTGATGCAGCGCCTCGAGGAACCCGAGATGGCTTCAAAGTCACGCCGACTGTGGGTCTATGCTGCCATACCTGCCGCCGCCAGCATCGTCCTGCTGATTGTGTTTAACTTTGGAAAGCAGCAGAGTCCGCAGGAACCCGTCGTGGCGCAGCAGATGATGAAGCCGGCGGTTGTCGCGTCACAACCCATCGTTGAGGAGTCGCAACCAGAGGTCGTGTCCAAGGAACAGTCAGAGGAAAAGCCTATAACGGAACTCAACGAAGATGCGCCTCAGGCAACAGAGCCGACATCGACGGAAAACGAAAAGGTTCCCCGTCATTTCAGCGCTCAGCCCATTCAGGATATCACATCAACCGAAGACGAGCCTTTCTTCCTTGCCTCCACATCCTACATGGCCACGCATAGGAGCAACATAGACGGCCTCGTCGATGACAGCGATGACGACGGTCTGAATCTGTATGCAGCCAAAGACAAGGACGGGATGCCTGAAGGATGGACGGATTTAAGGAGTAATGACCAGAAGAGCCGTCGTAAGCTGACGAAGAAGGAAAGACAACAGGTGGCTGTGGTCGATGCCATTGCTGCGAAGCGGTGGCATATCGATATCAATACGATGAGCACCATGCGCTATGGCTCGAAAACGGTGACGCCGGACTTCTACCTGGAACTGCGAGGTGACACGTTACGAAGCTATCTGCCCTATCTGGGGCAAGCCCAGGTATCGCCGACACTCTCGCCGTCGATAGGCCTGAACTTTGAGGAGTCCGTGCTGACCTACAAGGAGAGCAAGCCCAAGTCGAACAAGTACACGCAGATAGACATCGACGTCAAGACGAAGGAGGACTCCTACCACTATGTGATTGAAATCTACAGCAATGGCCAGGCGTATATCCGTGTACGGTCAATGTACCGCGACCCCATCAGTTTCGATGGCACATTGGAGGTCGAATAACAATAATTGAGCCGAAAGTTTTGCACTTTCGGCTTTTTTGTTTACTTTTGCATTCTGAACAACTAAAGAATGCTAATAACAAAAACAGATTCCTATGAAGAAAGCAATGATTCTACTGGTGGCGCTGATGGCGCTGACACCCATTGAGGCCAAGAAGGTGAAGAAAGCGGTACAGACTGACCGCGAGTATTGGTGCGAGTTAGCCTACAAGATGGCGCAGCCCGTATTGGAGAATATGGCCAAGGGCGAACTACAGAAGAACATGAAGACAGAGTTCTCGCCTTCGTTCGACAACCGCAACCGCAAGGTGGTCTATATGGAGACCTTTGGGCGATTGATGGCGGGTGTGGCTCCGTGGTTAGGCCTCACCCCCAGCCCCTCTCCCACTGGAGAGGGGAGTGAATACTCCCAAGTCATGAAATTGCGCGAGTGGGCATTGGCCGCTTACAAGAACGCGGTAGACCCTGAGAGTCCTGACTATCTGTGCTGGGGCGCTGCCGGTCAGAACTTGGTGGATGCCGCCTATATTGCCGAGTCATTCATCCGTGCCTACGATGCGCTGTGGGTGCCACTCGACCAGACCACCAAGGATCGCTATATCACGGAGTTCAAGAAGCTGCGCTCGATTGAACCGCCCTATACCAACTGGTTCCTCTTCTCCTCGATTATCGAGAGTTTCATTGCCAAGGCTTCAGGTCTGAAGGAGTACGACGACTTCCGCGTGATGATGACCATCCGCAAGGTGGAGGAGTGGTACATCGGCGACGGCTGGTATGCCGACGGTCCCGTGTTTGCCTTCGACTACTATTCAAGCTACGTGTTCCACGCCATGTACCTGGAGACCCTACAGAATATGATTGATGCCAAGGCTAACACCCGACTGGAGTATCAGAAGTATTACGACCGCGCCTTAAAGCGTGCTCAGAAGTTCTCGATTATTCTGGAGCGCTTTATCTCACCAGAGGGTACTTTCCCAGTTATCGGCCGTTCAACGCCTTACCGTATGGCTGCCATGCAGCCCCTGGCCCTGATGGCGTGGTACCAGAAGTTGCCGAAGGAGCTATCGAACGGACAGGTGCGTGCAGCCCTGACCGCCGTGCTTCATCGTATGTTCGACCAGCAACAGAATTACAACGACGCCGGCTACCTGACCATCGGCTTCTGCGGCCACCAGCCCGAGACCGCCGACTGGTATACCAACAACGGCTCGCTCTACATGACCTCGTTGGCGTTCATGCCGTTAGGCCTTCCTGCCGACCATCCGTTCTGGACGGACGCTGCCGAGCCTTGGACACAGGTGAAGGCTTGGGGTGGCCAGCCCTTCCCGAAGGATCATCGCTGGGCCGATGATATCCAGACGAAGGATCGTTGGTAAGTGGATGGTGGATAGTGGATAGTGGATAGTGGATGGTGGATAGTGGATGGTGGATAGTGGATGGTGGATGGTGGATGGTGGATGGTGGTTAGAGGTAGAAGATTGACTCTGGTCCCATATTGAACAGCAGGTCTACGATGCTGAGGTTCGGCTGGAAGCCGTGCTTCGCCTCGTAGACCTGATAGTATCTACGTGGCTCGAAGTCAGGGTCAGGAGCAGGGTGCTTGGGGTTGATGGTATTGCGAAAATCAGATATGACTGGCCACGTCCCCTCCCCTACATGGGAGGGGAGATAGGCATTAGTATAGTGGACATTGGGGTGAATGTCGAGCAGTTCACAAATCTTCTCTCGAATGGCTTCGTTGAAGTCGAACAGATAGTCCCAGCGGCGTTCAAAGAAAGGACGCAAATCGTCTTCGTAATACATGAAGAAGGGCGAGTCACCATAGGCCGACTTTAGGGCGTTCCAATGCAGGTGACGCCAGTTGCCGTGGTCGCTGATGCGGATGGACTTCATAAGTGAAGAGTGAAGAGTGAAGAGTGAAGAATTTGCTGCCGCCATACCTTCAGTTGAGTCTACTGGGACTCCGGAAGGAAATTCTTCACTCTTCACTCTTCGTTCTTCACTCCTAACGGGTACAGTGAGAACCTGGGTGCCCTGCGTAGTAGCGATGACGCAGCGGTTGCGATAGGTCTGTTTCTGGAAACTCTCATGCTGCTCAATCCATACCTCGTCGGCACGGTAGAGCTTCTGGTACCACTGGATGGGGCCAAAATAGGTGGTGGAGAGCAGGGCGTTCATCTTACTTGGGCAGTAAAATTCGTTCGGTGTCGTAGCCTCTCCAAAGCACATAGCCGGGTGTATGGTTATAAACCACCATCATGACGCGACCAATAATCTGTTCTTCACGGATGAGTCCGAACGGTTCTATGCGGTAGAAGTCGTGGTGAGCACAATTCACTTTCCCCGGTACTATCAGCATACGCTGTTGCCAGCGAATGGTGTCGCCTGGCAAAGCGCTACAACGGCCTATCAGTACGTGTCCTAATGAGTCTTCGAAAGCCACCCAGTCGTCCTTCTCAACGTTTTGTTGCCATAGACGACCGTAGGAGAAGAGCCCGTCACCCCCCGTGCGGAGTCCGTAAGACCACCTGTTTACCATCACTCTGTCGCCATTCTTGAATGTCGGTTCCAAGGTGGAACCAGGGAAGGTGTAGATGGTAAAGACCAGCGCCCGGAACATCATCATCACGACGAAAGCTATAACGAGCGCCAAGAGAAACTTCTGCGTGCTGCGCATGTTTGGTATGTCGCTATAGCATAGCGACAAGCGGGACGATTATTTAATGTTATCGACAAAGCTGAAGAGGCGGCTCCATCGGATGCCGTTGATACCACGGCGGTCGGGATCGCTGCTCCACCAGATGAAGATGGGCTTGCCCACGATATGATCCTCAGGAACGAAGCCCCAGTAGCGGGAGTCGGCAGAGTTGTGGCGGTTGTCGCCCTGCATCCAGTAGTAGTCCATCTTGAAGGTATACTCTGTGGTCTCCTTGCCGTTGATGAATATCTTTCCATTACGAACCTCCAACTGGTTGCCCTCGTAGGCTCGGATGGGGCGTTCGTAAATGGGCAGGTTGTCGAGTGTCAGCTTCAACTTCTCGCCTTTCTTGGGAATCCAGATAGGACCATAGTTGTCACGCGTCCAATGCTTGTTGCCGTTCAAGGGGTAGATGTCGTTTTCGCTGGCATCGGTGTTTAGCGTAATGCTTGCCACTAAGTCCTTACGGGCACTCAGCACCTCAACGGCATGCTTGGTGAGCGGCATATATCCTAACTGGTTCAGGCTCATCAGGTCTTCCATCGAGATGCCTAACTCCTGCATCAGTTCGTCGGGCAATCCCTGCTTCAGCTTCACGTGATAGGTATATTGCACATTGTCTGGCTCCTTGTTGGCCTTACCGTCGAGATAGACGATGCGGTTCTTGATTTGCAACGTTTGTCCAGGCAGACCCACACAACGCTTCACGTAGTTCTCGCGACGGTCGGCGGGACGGGTGATAATGTTACCATACTCAGGGAAGTTGGCAGCAATCTGGGCACGACCGGTGGCATAGACGGTCTCGAAATATTTCAGGCGCTGTTCAGGGCTGAGCGCATCAGGGTCGGGACGTTGGGGATAGAGCTGGTAGCCTATACCGTAGCACATCTGGTAGAAGTCGTAGGCCTGATACTTGGGTGCCGAGCAAAGAGTATCGCCGGCAGGGAAGTTGAACACGACGATGTCGTTCAGCTCCACCTTGCCCAAGCCCTTCACGCGACGGTAGTCCCAATGAGGCCATTCGATATACGACTTGCACTCAAAGACGGGCATCGTGTGCTGTGTCAGAGGCATGGTCAGCGGCGTCTCAGGAATGCGGGGGCCATAGCTCACTTTCGACACGAACAGGTAGTCACCCGTCAGCAGCGACTTTTCCAATGACGAGGAGGGAATGACGTAGTTCTGGAAGAAGAACAGGTTGATGAAGTAGACGGCTACCAGCGCAAACACCAGCGCATCTACCCACGACATGACCCACTTCACGGGGCCTTCCTCTTCCTTCCACCATTGCCACTTGATTTTCTTCGTGATATAAACGTCGTAGATGAACGGCACTACCAGCAGGCCCCACCAGGATTTCACCCAGTAGAGGAACAACAAATAGAGTGCCAACACTACGATAAACTTAAGCCACTGTTTCTTCGGGTCTGTCTTTTGTTTCTTTTTCATTGTCTTCTTTACTTTTCACATGAGTTAGACGCAACACATGATGGAATAGTTGCGGCTAAGAGTCTTTTTAAACTCTGTTATGAACAATGTTAAAAACTGAACATGTCTGAGATGGTCAGCAAACCCGCATGCTCCTTGGTGTACTCTGCAGCCAACACGGCACCTAATGCAAACCCTTTACGCGAGTGGGCATCGTGAGTAATGGTGATGAGGTCGGCATCGGAATCGTAGCGGATGGTGTGGATGCCGGGAACTTCGCCGCGGCGGTAAGAAACAATGGGCAGGAAAGCCTCCCCAAGCCCCTCCGAGGGAGGGGGTGTTTGGTTACTGGAAGTGGTGGCATCAGGTATCTTAACATCCCCTCCTTGGGAGGGGCTTGGGGAGGCTTCGAGGCGTCCTTCCCATCCTTTGATGCGGTCAATTTCAGCCACGATCTCCTCGGCCAGCGTGATGGCCGTGCCGCTGGGATGGTCGAGTTTGTGCACATGGTGGGTCTCCTCCATCTCCACGTCATACTGTGGGAACTGGTTCATGATCTTGGCCAGATAGCGGTTGACAGCCGAGAAGATGGCCACGCCTATCGAGAAGTTCGAGGCCCAGAACAGCGTCTTGCCCTCATTCGTGCAGGCCTTGCGCACGTCGTCGCCATGTTCTGTCATCCAGCCTGTACTACCCGATACCACCTTCACGCCCTTGGCCCATGCCTTCAGGTAGTTGCCGTAGGCCACCTGCGGGGCGGTGAACTCAATGGCCACGTCGGCCGATGCAAACTCAGGACTGTCAAAGTCCTCTTGGTTGTCAATGTCAATAATACTCACAATCTCATGGCCACGCTCCAAGGCAATCTGCTCTATCATCTTGCCCATCTTGCCGTAGCCGATTAATGCAATCTTCATAATGTTATCTTATTACTTTTTTACCATTTACTATGTAAACACCTTTTCTCGCAGGCTTGGCCACACGGCGTCCCTGCAGGTCAAAGATGATTTCTTCTTGATGATTCAGGAGCGGTATATCACTAATGCCCGTCGGGTCATCACCCGAACGATAGCCCCAGATGGTGACGCCATTCTTAGCCACTGCCGTGAAGGCCACCGTCTTGTTCTTCTTGGTAGCGCTGAACGAAGTGGTGGGCCAAGCGGTGGTGTTCGACTCCATCACCTGATCAACCATGACGCCCTTATACACCGTACCAGCGACGGTTAGGTTTATATATGAAGTTCCGTCGACCGTTTCCCACTTGCCTTTTTTATCACCGCTGATGCTGCCGTCGGCATGCAAAGTGATGTCCTTGGGCGTGGCCACTTCCTGCTTTCCCCAATGATAGTCCAGACCATACTCGTGGATCAAAAGCTTATAGGTGCCTGATATGTTTTCCGTAGCCACCTGCTGAGTGGCGGCAATGTCGGCACTCTTTACCGACTCGCCCGTATACTCGAAGGGCGCTGCTACGAGCCAGCCGTCCTGGTTCTGGAACACCTGGTGCACACGAACGGCATGTCCCTGGCTCTCGTCCTGGAAACGAGTGTGATAGACCAGATACGTGCGACCGTCTTGAGCTGCGATGATGGAGTTGTGCCCCTGCTCACGCTCGCCAAGACTCATAAAGCCCCACTGGTCGTAGGCACCAAAGATGTTGACGCCACGGGTGTCACTCTGGGGACCGAAGTTCTTGGCATATTTGTCGTAGACGGCACTCGTGCCCTTGGCATCCTTGTAGGGACCGTCGGGCTTCTCAGAGCGGAATACGCGCATCTGGTAGCCACCGGCATCGGTATCGCTCGGAAGTGCCGACAGCATGAAACCATAGCTCAGGAACAGGTAGTAGTAGCCATTGATATACTCGATATAGGAACCCTCGCCCGATACGTAGAATCCGCCGGCAATCTTCTTGCCGAAGTAGGGGTCGCTGGTCACGCCGTCGCCCGAACCGGCCACTTTGTACTGCACGTCATAGTCCCTCAGTCCCGTCTCCTCATCAAGTTCCAGCATCCAGATACCGCCGCTCCATGAGCCGTAGGTCATCCACAGCTTACCATCCTCGTCGAAGAACACGCAGGGGTCGATACAATTAGGGAAGCGATTGCCCCACTTACTCCCCAGATTGTAGCGGGAAGGCAGGCTCTTCTGCTCGCCAAGTACCAACTCCAGGTCAGTCTTCTTATATGAAAGATTGGCGTTTGACGTATTGCCGAAGCCCGAGAACACCACGGGACCTTGATACACGTATGGACCGGTAATCTTGTCGGCCGTCAGCAACACGATGCTTGAGGCCCAGCTGTCGCCGTTGATACTGAAATACAGACACCATTTCTTCATCTTTTCGTTGTAGATGATATCCGGCGCCCACATGTTGCCGTCAATACCGTAGTTATTAGCGGCTGCTGCCGACCAAGCATAAACGTCGAAGTTGCCAAACGTCTTCTCCTCACCGCCTATGGTCACGGTCTTCGTCATATTGGTCTTGAAGAACTTGCTGAAGTCCTTTCCCGTGCTGGTCAGGGTAGTGGTCACCTTGCCAGCCTCGTTGGCCAGTCCGAAAGAGTAAGTAGTCGAACTCCAAACCATCATGTCCTTGCTGCGTGCCAATCCTCGGTGGGTACCGAAAATGTAGTACAGCTTGGAAGTAGGTTCGTAGACGACACTTGGGTCGTGCACGCTGACACGAGTCAGAGAGATAGCTCCGCCCTGAATGGCGGCCAGAATCATAGTTAGTAGTAATAAAGCTTTCTTCATTGTTGTGGATATTATTGCATTTTATACGGTTCTATCGGATAATTGGTTGCAAAATTACGCATTATTTCTGGAAAAACCTTGGATAATTTCTTTTTTTTCGTTTCTTTGAAAAAAAATCACTATCTTTGTGCCCACATTTTCTTTTGTTGATTCTAATCATGGGAAAGAAGGAGATATATTCAGCAGCCGGACTGATGGCTTATATTCGGGAGGTGGGATTCCTGCCGCTGTTGGATGGTGGCGTCAGAGGCTTTTCTGCTGAAGAGGTTGTTGCTGACGATTGCCGTTATGTGGTATTCCCCGATGGTGGATGGGACTGGCCCCTATGGAAATGGAAAGGCCCTGTCGTCACCGACGGCAACTGTGTCTATGGTAAGTTCTTTGCTGGCAAAGCTGGGTTTATCAGCTGCGATTGGTGGCCCGATTTCTGTAATTACCGTCGTAGCAAGCATCCAGTACCTGCTGAAGGCTCTATTGACGAGACGGTGCTGTTGACGCTCCAGTCGCAAGGCCCCCTTATTACCCGTGAACTGCGTGCTGCCTGTGGCTTCAACGGTCCGAAGATGCGCAGCCGTTTTGATGGCTACGTGACTCGTCTCCAAATGGGCTGCTATATTGTCACCCAGGACTTTGTCTACCCTACTGACAAGCATGGCAGGGAATACGGCTGGGGCTGGTCGTTGCTGACTACTCCAGAGGCGCTGCTTGGTCGGGAATCATGCACCAGTCCTCACACGCCGCAGGAATCATACGACCTTCTGGCAAATCACTTCAGGAAACTACTGCCTGAGGCTACTGACAAACAGATACTGAAATTACTTGGGTAACTATGGAAATACTGCTCCACTATACTTGGAAACATAAATTGCTGCCGCTGCGCGAGTTGACGACCACCGACGGGCGTACCGTCGAGGTCATCGATCCTGGTCTACACAATCACAACGCCGGACCCGATTTCTTCAATGCAAAGGTAAAGATTGGTGAAACACTTTGGGTGGGCAACGTCGAGATTCACGACCGTGCCTCGGACTGGAACCAGCATGGCCATGATAAGGATCCACGCTACGACAACGTTGTGCTGCATGTCTGTGAACTGGTTGATACCGAGGTACAGAACAGTAAGGGACAATACATACCGCAGATGCAACTGAGCGTGCCCCAGCACGTCAAGGAGCAATATGAGGAACTGCTTCATTCTGACCAGTATCCGCCATGTTACCAGATCATCCCTGACCTGACGCGTTTGATGGTTCACTCATGGATGGCTGCCCTCCAAACCGAGCGCTTGGAGCGAAAGACAGAGGACATTCGGCGGCGGGCTGAGCTTTGTGGCGGCTCGTGGGAGGATGCTTACTTCGTGACGCTGGCCCGCAACTATGGTTTCGGCATCAACAGCGACACCTTTGAACAATGGGCATTGAACGTTCCCCTTTCGGCTGTTGGCCACCATCGTGACGACCTCTTCCAGATAGAGGCCATCTTCATGGGACAGGCAGGCCTCTTGGAGCTCGATACCGTGCCTAAGCACTATCAGCAGGATGCTCTGAACGACGGCTACTTTGCCCGTCTGCGTAATGAGTATCAATACCTGGCCCATAAGTTCGGCTTGAAACCCATGGACGCTGCCCGTTGGAACTTCCTGCGACTCCGTCCCCAGAACTTCCCCCATATCAGGCTGTCGCAGTTAGCCAATCTCTACTACCAGCGTAAGGCGGGCCTGAGCCAGCTCGTGGAGTGCAAGACGGTGGAGGAGCTGAAGACGGTGTTATCGTCGCACGTCACGCCCTATTGGGAGACCCACTACACCTTCGGCTCACTCAGCGCCAAGAACGAGAAGCATCTCAGCTACGGCTCGCTCAACCTGTTGCTCATCAACACGGCCATCCCGATGCTTTTTGCCGTTGGCCGTCATCGTCAGAAGGAGGAACTCTGCGACCGTGCCTTCGACCTCCTGGAGCAGCTGAAGCCCGAGAACAACCACATCATCCGCATGTGGCAGCAATGTGGGCTGCCCGTTCAGTCGGCTGGTGATTCACAGGCACTTATCCAGCTGAAAAAGGAATACTGCGACAAGCGCGACTGCCTGCGCTGCCGCATTGGCTACGAATATTTGCGTGCAAAGCGTTAGAAGAAATCATTAAGGTCTATATTGAAATGAAAGAACCTATGAGCATTTGGAAGTTGCTGAACCACATCCTGCGCTATGTCCGACCATACCGCTGGCTGGTGGCTGTGACGCTGGTGCTGACGCTGATAGGTTCGTTGCTGGCTCAGGTCAACGCCATCGTGCTCGACCGTTCTGTCGACGCCATCAACGTGCTCGACCAGCAACCCTCTTTGATGTGGTCAAGTGCCTTGCGCATCCTCACCATCATCAGCGCCGTATTGTTAGGCAAGGAGTTGCTGGCTACCGTCGTCAACTTCTTTCGCCGCTACTATGGAGAGCGCATGCGCATCCTTGTCAGTCGTGACCTGTCGTTGCAGGTGGTCAGGCATATCCTGACATTCCGCATGGCCTTCTATACGACTTCGGGCAATGAAGCAGGACGGCTCCAGTCGCGCATCGACAAGGGTGTGACCAGCGTGAGCCGTGCCGTGAACAGCCTCTTCATCGACATCCTGCCGCTGTTTTCAAGTGCCGTGTTGGCGCTGATCCTGATGTTTGCCGCCAACTTCTACGTGGGTTTGATAGCCCTGTGCATCGTACCTATCTACTTTTACGTCACCTACATCCAGGCCGTGCGTATGAGGGCCGGACGGCGCGGCATCTTCCAAGGTCAGCAGGCTGTCAGTCAGAGCATCCTCAACATCATTGAGAGCATCACCGTCATCAAGTCGTTCAACCGTGAGCAGATAGAGAGCGGACGGCAGGCCACGGTACAGGACGCGGTGACCAACCTGCAGCTGTCGACCCGCAAGCAGAGTTACTTCTTCACGGGTCTGAAGGGATTTTTGGAGCAGATAGGTACCGTGCTCGTCATCATCCTGACGGCCTACCTCGTGCTGATTGACTATCCGGGCATGACCATCGGTAAGATTATGTACCACGTCATGCTCTTTGCCAACGTCAGCGCACCCATCCGCCAGCTGCATCGTATCTACGACGACCTCAACGATGCCCTCATCTACTCCGAGGGACTCTTCGAACTGATGGAGGGTGAGGAGGATGTGGAGAAGACGGGCTCCCACCGTCCCGACCACGTGACGGGCAGCTTTGAGCTGCAGCACGTCGACTTCACCTACCCCAACGGCGTGAAGGCCCTGCACGACGTGTCGATGCGCATAGAGCCGGGCAAGATTACGGCATTGGTGGGCATGAGCGGAGCCGGCAAGAGCACCATCGTCAACCTGCTCGACAAGTTCTACCAGGCCGACAGCGGCACCATCACCCTCGACGGCACACCCCTCGATTTGTGGGACACCAGATGGCTGCGCGAACACGTCGGCTTGGTGATGCAGAAGAATCACATTTTCGACGGAACTATCGAGGAAAACATACGCTACGGCAACCCGCAGGCCACCCACGACGACGTGGTGCAGGCGGCCCGTCAGGCCTTCCTCTACGACCAGATTATGCAGCTGCCCGACGGCTTCGAGAGTAGTGCCCTGCGACTCAGTGGCGGCCAACAGCAGCGCATCGCCATTGCCCGCATGTTCATCAAGAACCCGGCGGTCATCATCCTCGACGAACCTACGGCCAGCCTCGACGCCATTGCCACCGAGCAGATTAAGTCGAGCCTCGACGCCATCAAGCGCGGCCGAACCGTCATCATCATCTCCCACAACATCGGCCAGATAGTCGATGCCGACCAGATCTACGTGCTGGAGCAGGGTCGCGTGGTGCAGAGCGGAACGCCTGAGGACGTCTACCGCGAGGGTGGGCGCTACAAGGAAATCTTCGATGCCAGCGCCCGCAGCATGAATGCCGACAAGATTGCAAGCGTGATGGATCATTGATCATTGAACATTGAACATTGAAAATATGAAAAGGATAAATAGATGGATAGGGACGCTGTCGGGGCTGATGCTGCTGACGCTGATGTCGTGCGTCGACCAGGACATTCCTGCCAATTCGCAGGACTTCATCAAGCAGTATTTCCCAGGAACATCTGTCGTGCTTGTGGAAATCGACGACGATGACGATGACAGCGAGATGGAGTACTGCGTGTGGCTCAACGACGGCACCAAGGTAGAGTTCAACATGCAGGGCGAGTGGGAGCGAGTGGGCCGCAAGAAGACGGGCGTCCCCGTCAAGCTCATGCCGCCGGCCATCATCCAGTATGTGAGGGCCAACTACCCAGACGATGTGGTTTCAAAGCTCAGCAAGAAACCCTACGGCTACAAAATCGAACTGTCGAACGACAAGGACCTGCGCTTCAATCCGCAAGGACAGTTCATGGAAGTGATAGACTGAACATAGTAACGATTTAACAAATATGAAGTATTGTTTTGAAACCCGCATGGCGGTACGCGACTACGAATGTGACATCGAAGGCATCGTCAACAATGCCATCTATCTGCATTACTGCGAACACACCCGCCACCTGTTCCTGAAGGAATGTGGCCTCTCGTTTGCCGAGATGCACGAGAAAGGCGTCGATGCTGTTGTTGCCCGCATGAACCTGCAATACAAAGTGCCCCTCCGTCCCGACGACGAATTCGTCTCACGCATGGGACTGACCAAGGAGGGCATCAAGTACGTATTCCACCACGACATCTTCCGTGCCTCCGACGAGCAGCTTTGTTTCCGAGGGAAAGTGGAGCTGGTTTGTATTGTCAATGGACGGTTGGCCAACAGTCCCGACTACGACGCGGCATTTGCCAAGTATATTGAGTCATGAACGAGCAGGAAGTATTCTATAGCATTGCCTTGACCCGCATGACGGGCTTCAATTCGCAGATGGCGCTACAGCTCTATCAGAAGCTGGGCGGCGGACAGGCTGTCTATGAGCGCCGCAACGATGTTGGCGACGTCATTCCCGGCTGTTCGCCACGACTGGTCGAAGCCCTGAAAAACTGGGACGACGCGCTCAAGCGGGCTGCTGTCGAGATGGAGTTCATTACGAAGCACAATATCCGCGCCCTGACCCTGAACGATGCCGACTACCCCTTGCGGCTTAGGGAGTGTGCCGATGCGCCTGTCATTTTATATTATAAAGGTAGCGCCGACCTTAAT
Organism: uncultured Prevotellaceae bacterium; assembly: GCA_902794405.1. Lineage (GTDB taxonomy): Bacteria > Bacteroidota > Bacteroidia > Bacteroidales > Bacteroidaceae > Prevotella. The sequence goes on along the minus strand of CADBHI010000043.1, from coordinate 6,245 downwards.
CAGCCCTTTGTCGTCGACATCGTCGGAACACGTCATTGCACCACCTACGGACAGGATCTGGTACATCGTTTCGTCACCCGCCTCAGGGAGCTGTGCCCGCAGGTGCTCATCTTCAGCGGACTGGCCTACGGCATCGATATCTGTGCTCACCGTCAGGCACTTAGCGTCGGCTACGAGACGGTTGGTGTTTTGGCTCACGGACTGGATCAGATCTACCCGAACCACCATCGTCAGACCGCCATCGAAATGATGAACCACGGCGGCCTGCTGACGGAATACATGAGCCAGACGGAGCCCATTGCCAACAACTTCCGCCAGCGCAACCGCATCGTGGCAGGCTGCTCGGATGTTACAGTCGTCGTTGAATCGGCCTACAAAGGCGGAGCCCTCATCACCGCCCGCATTGCCCAGGACTATGGTCGCGACGTGTTAGCTTTCCCTGGTGCCGTTGGTGCACCCTACAGTGAAGGTTGCAACAGCCTGATCCGCGACAACAAGGCTGGCCTCATCACCTCGGCCGACGACTTTGTGGCCTCGGTGGGCTGGCCGACGGTGGCTCAGCAGCAGAAGGCGGAAGCCAACGCCATCGAACGGCAACTGTTTCCCGACCTTTCGCCTGAAGAGCAGACGGCCGTTGCCCAACTACAGCAGACCAACGACCTGCAACTGAACGTCCTGTCAGTCAAGACCAACATCCCTATTGGCCAACTTACCGCCCTCCTCTTCCAGATGGAGATGAAGGGCATCGTCAGGTCGCTGGCAGGAGGAACGTACCATCTTCTTAAGTGAAGAGTGTTTTGAAAATGATGAAGTTAAAGAAGTTTAACTTCCTGCAAGCAAAGCTTGCAAAACTTGAATGAATCATGAAGATAGGAAATATTGAATTTGGCGAGCGCCCGCTATTCCTGGCGCCAATGGAAGACGTGACCGACATTGGGTTCCGCATGCTATGCAAGCGGTTCGGGGCGGCTATGGTGTATACGGAGTTCGTATCGGCCGAAGCATTGATACGCGATGTGAAGACCACGATCCGCAAGCTGACCATCTGCGACGAGGAACGGCCCGTAGGCATACAGATCTACGGACGCGACGTCGAGGCGATGGTCGAAGCGGCCAAGATAGTGGAGCAGGCAGGCCCCGACCTTATCGACCTGAACTTCGGCTGCCCTGTAAAGAAGGTAGCTGGCAAGGGTGCTGGAGCCGGCATGTTACAGAATATTCCGAAGCTGTTGGAGATAACGCAGAAGGTGGTGCAGGCCGTCAAGCTGCCCGTCACCGTGAAGACGCGACTCGGCTGGAACCATGAACAGCTCATCATCACCGAACTGGCCGAACAACTGCAGGACTGCGGCATCTCGGCATTAACCATCCACGGCCGCACCCGCAGTCAGATGTATACCGGTGAGGCCGACTGGACACTCATCGGCGAGGTGAAGCGCAACCCCCGCATCCATATCCCCATTATCGGCAACGGCGACATCACCTCACTCGACGAGGCCGACGCAGCCTTCGACCGCTACGGAGTCGATGCCGTCATGATAGGCCGCGCCACCTTCGGCTGTCCCTGGATTTTCAGCCACGAGCAGCTCACCATCGACCAGAAGATTGACATTCTCGAAGAGCAGCTTCGCATCAACATCGAGCGGATAGGTCTCAGCAGGAAGCCCGGCGACACCGACTATTCCGTTGAGAAGCGAGCCATTCTCCACACCCGTCGTCACCTGGCCGCCACGCCCGTATTCAAGGGCATTCCCAACTTCCGTCAAACGCGCATCCAGATGCTCCGTGCCGAGACAACCGACGAGCTCATAAGGATACTGGAAGACTGCCGTGCCATGCTGAACCATTCCCACGACTCCACACCCTAAAGGAATCTTGCAAAACGTTTGGAGCCTGAGTTCGGAAGCAGCTTTGGCTATCGTCAGTTAAAGTTTTGCAGGCAATTTTATAGAACATATCCAATTAGGAACACACTGCGTTCCCAGTTGAATTGGAGCCAGTACAACCCTCGATTTCCTGACCACGAAGCTGCAGCGGTAGTAACTTCTTTAGTCAGAGCGAACTATCCATATCATCAAGGGGCAGGTGTCTCACGACAGCCGCCCCTCAACCAAGAAATACAAAAACCCAAAAATGAAAGATGAAAGAAAGACAGATTACTATTCTGTCTGATTTTCTATTTTATAGAAGAGTTTCCCCTTCTTCTCTATCCACCCTTCCTTCGTCCATCGGTGAATGATGGTGTAGAGACCAGCATCGGTAATTTCCGGCCCTTTGACTCTGCGCAGTTCAGCCATACCAAAAGGCGACGGCAGTTCGGCATAGACATCACCATTAGGCGTGTTGTTGGAGGATTCCTCACTGTCCTTAGCCATCTGTCTCAACAAGGCACGTCCGAAGTTCTTCGACTGCATGTAGAGTGTATACTCAGCCATTTGGATGGCGAAGTCAATACAGGCCTTCGATTCCTTTCCCTCCAAGAGCATAAATATCACGCCACAACGAAATCCTATGATGGCGCTTCTTTTTCGGAAAATTCCTCTCACCTTGTTATCGGCCTTGGAAGCTTTCTTACGCACGTCTTCAACCCACCTGTCGATGGCTCGGCGCAGACGAGGTGTGTCGTAGAATCCTGTGGCCGCACGTAACGTGGCTACAGCCTTATCAATGCGTTCCAGGTCCTCAGCCGATGGCTCCTTGAAATGGGGCATCTTGGCATAGAGGTCGTCGTTGATCTCGGACAGCAGTACACGGCCCGATAAACCGTTCTCAACATTGTCACCCTTGAAGCAACGGGCGATTTGCCCCGGCGTACCCATGACGGTTAGGTTATAAGCGACGTTGACCTCACCGCTCTCTGACTGCTCGCCGTTGTAGTCCTGCCCCCATTCCGAACGGTCGAAAGCCTGACGGTAGATGTCGTACTTTGCCGACCAGTTACCTGCCGAGTTCGACTTGAGCAGGGTGTCCATCTCGGGAGCAAACGAGAAGAGGGTCTTGCCCTTGGCCTGCTTCAGACGCTTCAACAGCTTACTGCAGCTGATAGTGACGGGCACCTTGCGCACCACCACCTCGGGCTCAGGTAGCTCGGGCTCCTTGCGGGCATGGCGACGCTTGTTCTCGGCTTTCACCTCATCCTCACGGGCTCGCGCTGCTTCGTCCTCCAACTTCAAGTTGCGCCACCACAGTTTGACAGCCGTCTCAACCGCCGTCTTATTACCCGACTGCTCGGCCTTGATGACCGCCATACCACCCAGATAGTGGATGCGGTTGTCGCAGTAGCGCACAGTGACGTCGCTGGCCAACGCCATTGCCAGGGGCATCAGTCCTACAAGCACAGGCATGTGGACGGATGGCGGATTGAGCTTCACACTCTCCTTCAAACCAACTGGCAACTGGCGCACGTTGACCTTCCACTGCGGCGACTCTGGCTTTGAGGCGCTGTCAGCAGAAGTTTCCGTTTCGACAGAGGTCGTGTCATCGGCCACCTTCAGCGAACGCATGAACACCTCCCTCTGCTTCAGGGTCATCGGACGGCTGGGGTCGACATACTTCGCATAGAAGTCGCTGACCAGAGCCCGACAGTCAAGCTCGCGTGAGTAGTCGGGCATCCGCTGCAATAGCACGCCCAGCAGTTCTTCCTGCGTCATCATCTGACAAAGCGTGGGCAGCAGCAGCTTCAGCGTGTTGTGGCGCACGCCCTCGCGGTTCAGTGTCGGCAGGTCGAGACCCGTCAGCTGAAGCGTGTCGTCGAAAATAGCTAAGGCTCGGTTAGAGGGCTCAGCTGCCGCTACTACAGGTGTTGTCTTCTGTGGTTGTTCTACCGTGGAACGAGCTTCTGTCTGCTGATATCGGGCCAGCTCCTCGTCGGTCAGCTTGGTGGGGTGTAACTCGTCGCCGAACATCAACTCCTCGTCCATATAGAGAATGTACTCGCTCCAGGGGATATAGATGCCTCGCTCCAGCTCATGGACGGCCTTATCAAAAGGTACGCCGCCCACCAAATCTGACAGCCAATGCTGCGCCTGCTGACGCGTCAAGCCCTCGGGAATATCGGCCAAAATGGCAAACCCGTTGCCGCCAACCGACAGGTTGAACATATTAATGCCCAATTCGCGCTCACGGCCTTTGATGTACTTTTCGTAGACCTGAATTCCGGCACCGAAGTTGTCGAAGTCGGCAAGTACCTTGCCGGAATCCTCAGGTTCGCCCTCTGCGCTCTTGTAACCCTTATTGAAGTGGGCATGAGGCGTGTAGAAGTGCAGGTGCCGCTTCAACTCGGCTTTCAGCGCCTGATAATCGCTCTTCGAGAGTTCGCCGCGCTGTTGTTTCTCCAGCAGATCGGCCAACTCAGCACATACATCGCCCGTCAATTTGTCGCTCGACAGGCTGAGGAAACCCTCGGCCGTCGCAGGGACGGTCGTGGGCTTCATGATGTTCTGACCAACGTCTATTCTGCTCATAGTCGTTCAGTTTAGATGTTGTTCAGAAACTGTTCGAGGTCGCTCAGGAAGTCGAGAAGGTGCCGCGACTCGCGCTCCATGATGCGCGCAGCCTGCTGCTCACCCAGATGATCGGGCACCGACAGGCGCATCCTGTAACGCTTGGCCGACTTCTTCAGCCAGCCGTACTCCGACTTGAGCAACAGCTGGTCGACCTTCACGGGTTGGCGGTGACTATAGGGTTCGAATCTGAACTCTGGGCGGCCGCTTCCGTCACGCTCCACCCATACGCGGCCTGCCGTGCGGCGACCGCCATTCTGCATCAGGTGCAGATAAGTTTTGTCTGAAATTGAAATTACTATCTGTTTCATCTTTTCTATTTTTATAAATGTTTAAAATACATTATTATTATTAAGAGCACCCCGTCGGGCGATGATTCACAGGTGCCGTCGCACCTATACCGTTTTGAACGAAAACCACGTCTGATAAACGTTCGCTGTGCAAAGTTCGTAATAATATATCTAACTACAAAAAATACGGACAAATCTTAACTTTGCTTGTTCGTAAATATTTGTTAATTCACGGGCGGTATTCCGAGACGTAACATATTGTTAACCAGTGTTGTAAGGTACTGCTCACTCATTTCTATATTGCTATGTTCACTCGTCGTAAGATAGCGAAAGAATACTGACTTTTTGCAGTTTAGTCCCTCTTTTCCGATCTTAGCTAATAGCAACGCGATACACCAAGCCGTACGTTCTTTGCGGCATTTGAAATCCAATCGTTTGGCTGTCTTCCAGTTTGGAACCATGCCGCACTTCAGGTAGGGCGCAATGAATGCGAGCCATGCGGCTAATGTCATGTGATACTGTGCCGACACCATATCAAAGAGTCTGGTCTTCGGCGTGAACGGATAACGGCGCTTCTGCTGCCTAGCAGCACGCACCTTCGACATCGACTGTCGATTCTTTATATTTTTATCTGTCATTTTGTGATAGCAGGCGACTTATGCCCGCTACCACTCCGGCGAAAACGTGTCTGAGGTTTACCAGATAAAATGAACGTGAAAAGTAAAAAAAGTTGAGCTGGGTTCGTGCGCGCGTGTGTTACGCGTAAAACTTCTCTTTGTGACAAGTGGAAGTAACAAAAGTTTACAATCAGCGTAAAATCCTTTCTTTCTTTCATCTTTCATGAAGGTAGTATGACGTTGCTGGTTAAGATTATTTATGCTATTAAAGGTCTGTTAACAAATTTATTGTATATATTACACTTTATTGATGGCTTGTTGGCTTATAACCCCGAAGAAAGATGAAAGAAAGAAAGATTCGGATAAAACAAAAAACATCCTCTGCATTCAAATAATCAAAAAAGCATTACATATCCCTTCGCATCAAAATCTGCCAGTAATCTGCTCCGACCAAGCTAAAAGTTTAGTCGGAGTAAACTCCCCGTTTAATCCGACTAAACTCCGAGTTTACTCCGACTAAACTCAAAGCCCTGCTCTTAGGCACTTTTCAGGGTGTTTTAGATAAATATGTTTGCAGTAAAGAAAACGTACAAAGCGAAAACCGCGTCCGGCGTATGGGTGTCACCACACCCACCCCTATATCCCAATATAGGGATATTGGGGGTGGGGTGGGTTACAGCCTACCGCGACTCCGAGCATTTTTGTGCTATAATATTTGGAGCGAAAGAAATAATTTCGTATCTTTCCTCTATAAATGGGAAACAAATTGCCCCGCTAAAGTAACTGCATGCTTGAATACAAGGAAATTAAGCACATGACAGTCTATACACGGCCAT
>CADBHI010000042.1 GCA_902794405.1 uncultured Prevotellaceae bacterium | reverse complement strand
CACCTAAGTTAGGTGAGGGAGGTGTGAGAAGTGTTACTTAAAAAGTGCGATTTACAATATATAGGTGAAACGTTTTTCATGAGACAAAAACGAAAATAATAATTCCCAGGCCAGGAATTTTCAAAAGGCGGCGGGTTTTGACAAAAAGGCACCGGGTTTTGACAAAAAGGCACCGGGTTTTGATAAGTTTTCAAAATAAATCCGTAACTTTTCGTCTTGCCGAGAAGGTAGGCTGCATTTCTTATAATTTTGAGGCCGTAGGCCGACCCAACAATAGGGGTGTTGAGTAGTTACTTTGACTTGCAAAATAATAAAAAAGCGTTAAAATATGACGGTAGAGTGTAAAAATCACACCCTACCGTCGTTTTTTTTCTTCTTTTTTATTGCTGTTTCAAAAATAATGTGTAAATTTACGCCCAAAAACCAAAATTTATTAATTTCAAACTAAAAACCAACAGCAATGAAAAACCTTAAAGGTAGCATTTTTGGCATGGGCATTGCAGTCGCATTGTTCACTGCCTGCGCTGGCGGACAACAGGCTCCGCAGCTTACGGTTTCGGGTCTTGACCCGGCCAAGTTCGACACCACCATTCAGGACAAGCCCGTAAAGCTTTTTACTCTGAAGAACCAGAACGGTATGGAGGTGTGTATTACCAATTACGGCGGACGTGTCGTATCACTCGTTGTTCCTGACAAGGACGGTAAACCTACCGATGTCGTGTTAGGCTTCGACAACATTGCACAGTATGCTGACACGTTGAATTCTCCTACGGACTACGGTTCCAGCGTCGGACGCTATGCCAACCGTATCAAGGATGCCAAGTTTACGCTTAACGGAACAGAGTACCAGCTGAAAGCCAACGACGGTCCCAACTGCTTGCATGGTGGTGGTACCACGGGATGGATGAACTGTGTGTATGACGCTGAGCAGGTGGATGACAAGACCCTCAAGCTGACCATCGTGGCTGCTGACGGAGAGAATGGATTCCCTGGTAACGTTACCGCAGTGACCACTTACAAGATTACTGATGACAACATTCTTGACATCACATGGGAAGCAGAAACCGACCAGCCCACCATCATTAACCAGACAAACCATAACTACTATAATCTGTCGGGTGACTTTACGCAGCCTGGCTATGACATGGTGCTTTATGTGAATGCTGACAACTTTACTCCTTCTGACAAGCTGTATATTCCTACGGGTGAGATTCGTTCAGTGGAAGGTACGCCGATGGATTTCCGTGTAGCACACGCTATTGGCGACAGCATCAAGTCGGAATACGACCAGATTCAGAACGCTGGCGGTTATGACCATAACTGGTGCCTGAATACCTATCAGGACGGCAAGGGCGACGATGGTACTGTCTGTGCCAGCTTATATAGCCCGAAGACTGGCATTTTCATGGAGATGTTTACCAATGAGCCTGGTGTTCAGGTTTACAGTGGTAACTTCCAGGGTGTAGGCAATGAACTGAACATTCAGCATAAGAACGGTCCGTATCCGCAGCACGTGAGCGTTTGCTTGGAGAGCCAGAAGTATCCTGACAGCCCCAACAAGCAGGATTGGATACAGCCGACATTGAATCCTGGTGAGAAATATTATAGCCACGCTGCATATAAATTCTCAATTAAATAACGGAGTATGGCACAGACAGAAAATGGTAGCAGGGGCTACCTTATAAGTATAGTAATGGTAGCCGTGCTCGGAGGTTTGCTCTTCGGTTATGATACGGCTGTCATCTCAGGTGCCGAAAAGGGTCTGCAGGCTTTCTTCATGGAAGCTAAGGACTTTGCCTATACCGATGGCTGGCATGGATTCACATCGGCATCTGCCCTCATCGGTTGTATTATTGGTTCGGCTCTCTCAGGCTTCCTTGCCACGAACCTTGGACGTAAGAAGTCGCTGATTATCGCAGGTTTGCTGTTCTTCATCTCGGCATTAGGATCGATGGAGCCCGAGTTCATGTTCTTTGAGCATGGCACTCCGACTTACTCTCTGCTGATCATGTTTAATTTCTATCGCGTTATTGGTGGTATTGGCGTTGGTCTGGCTTCAGCCATCTGCCCGATGTATATTGGTGAGGTTGCTCCTTCCAATATCCGCGGTATGCTCGTCTCATGGAACCAGTTCGCCATTATCTTCGGTCAGTTGGTAGTCTACTTCGTGAACTTCTTCATCTTAGGCGACCATATCCAGCCGCTTGTTGAGGAGATGGGTAAGGGCCTGGCAGCCATTAACCCTGCTGCACAGTGGACGGTGACAACCGGTTGGCGCTACATGTTCGGAAGTGAGGCTGTTCCTGCCGGACTCTTCGCATTGCTAATCTGCTTTGTACCTGAGACTCCGCGTTATCTGGTGAGCATCAATCAGGACCAGAAGGCACTCGGCATCCTGTCGAAGATCAATGGTTCAACCAAGGCCGCCCAGATTCTGCAGGATATCAAGGACACGATGGTGGTAAAGACCGAGAAGCTGATGACCTACGGTGCCATGTGTATCTTCGTGGGTATCATGCTGTCAGTGTTCCAGCAGGCCGTGGGTATCAATGCCGTGCTGTATTATGCTCCGCGCATTTTCGGCGACATGGGTATGGACGATCCGATGATGTTAACCGTATTCATGGGTATCATCAATATCACGTTCACACTGGTGGCTGTGTTTACCGTTGAGAAGTGGGGACGTAAGCCTCTGCTCATCTCCGGTTCACTCGGTATGGCTATTGGTGCCTTCGGTGTGGCAGTTACCTTCGGCAATGACAGCTTGGCATTAGTGACAGCCGCTTCGTTGCTGGTTTACTCGGCCTCGTTCATGTTCTCATGGGGTCCTATCACGTGGGTACTCATTGCCGAGATCTTCCCGAACACCATCCGTGGTGGTGCAGTGGCCATCGCCGTTGCGTTCCAGTGGATTTCCAACTTCATCGTCAGCTCTTCGTTCGTGCCCATGTTCAACATGCACCTGACTGAGGGCGACGACTTCGGCCACTGGTTCACCTACGGTCTCTATGGCATCATCTGCGTGATCGCTGCCCTCTTCGTCTGGAGACTCGTTCCTGAGACTAAGGGTAAGACCCTCGAGGATATGACCGCAATGTGGAAGAATAGGAAATAAAAAAAGCCCCCTCCCGGCCTCCCCCTTGGGGGAGGAGGTTATCGTAACGAAAACAAAAAATAATAATAACAAAAGACCCTTGCCCCTGTAACGGTCTTCCCCCCAAGGGGGGATTAGAGGGGGGCTCAATCTATGAATTGGACTTCAAATGAGTTTCAGTGGCTCGACTGGGCGGTGCTTGCCGTCGGTGTGGTAGCCATCGTATGGGCGGTGTACCGCGCCATTAAGAAAGACAAGGAGAAAATGAAGGGTGCCGACTCGCAGGACTATCTGTTCGGTAAAGGTGAGCCCTGGTATGTAATTGGTATGGCCATTTTCGCCGCCAACATCGGTTCCGAGCACCTCGTAGGTCTCGCCGGCACTGGTGCCAAGGACGGTGTAGGTATGGCCCACTGGGAGATGCAGGGTTGGATGATCCTCATCCTCGGCTGGCTCTTCGTTCCCTTCTATCAGTTGCTTAACAACAAGATGGGCAAGATCATCACCATGCCCGACTTCCTGAAATTCCGCTACACCCAGCGTACCGGCTCATGGCTGAGCATCATCACGCTTGTAGCCTACATCCTGACAAAGGTGTCGGTAACAGCCTTCACGGGTGGTATCTTCTTTGAGTATCTCATTGGCCTGCCCTTCTGGTGGGGTGCCCTCGGCCTCATCGCCGTCACAGCCATCTTCACCGTGTTCGGTGGTATGAAGGGCGTGATGACCATGTCGGCCATCCAGACACCTATTCTTATTATAGGTGCATTCTTAGTGCTCTTCCTCGGTCTGTCTACACTCGGTGGCGGCAGTATCGTTCAGGGCTGGGAGAACATGATGGCTTTCTGTAGCACGCTTCACGACGGCTACGGAACAACTCACATGTTCCACTGGGCCGACATCAACGCTTCGGGACAGCCCGACCCGCTCTACCATGAGTATCCCGGCTTCGTGGTGTTCATCGGAGCATCCATCATCGGCTTCTGGTACTGGTGTACTGACCAGCATATCGTTCAGCGTGTACTTGGTCAGCAGAAGGGTGAGAGCAACGTGGAGGTCATGAAGCGTGCCCGTCGTGGTACCATCGCCGCCGGTTACTTCAAACTTCTTCCCGTATTCATGTTCCTGATTCCTGGCATGGTGGCTATGGCTCTGGCCAACGGTGGCTTTGGCGACTTCGGTATCCAGATGGATATTGCCAATCAGCACGACACCGATGGTGCCTTCGCCATGATGGTGAAGAGCATCCTGCCTGCTGGTATCAAGGGCTTTGTGACCATTGGTTTCATCTGTGCACTCGTTACCTCTCTGGCTGCCTTCTTCAACAGCTGTGCTACGCTGTTTACTGAGGACTTCTACAAGCCCATGAAGAAAGGCCTGAGCGAAGCCCACTATGTGCTCGTTGGCCGTATTGCTACTGTCGTGGTCGTTGTACTCGGTCTGCTCTGGCTTCCCGTCATGATGGGTATGGGCAACCTCTACAGCTATCTGCAGGGCATCCAGTCGCTGTTGGCTCCGTCGATGGTAGCCGTGTTCACACTGGGTATCCTTTCGAAGAAAATCAGTCCGAAGGCTGGTGAATGGGGTCTTATCGGTGGTTTCATCATTGGTATGCTGCGTTTGGTAACAAATGTCATCACTGATACGGGTTCAGCTCAGATGGACGGTGCCTTCTGGAATGCCACCACCTGGTTCTGGCAGACCAACTGGCTCATCTTCGAGTGCTGGCTGTTAGTATTCATCGTGCTGCTCATGGTGGTTGTGTCGTTCTTTACTCCTGCTCCCACAGCCGAACAAAAGGAGGCCATCACCTTTACAGCAGACTATCGCAAGCAGATTGCTCAGAGCTGGGGTATATGGGACATTGTGGGAACACTTGGTGTCTTATTCCTCTGTGGCTGTTTCTACTGGTACTTCTTCTAAGAACAGGAAATGACCTATTATAGTCAACATGCAAAAGTCTGGGTCTCGGTCGACTGTATCATCTTCGGTTTCGATGATGGTAAACTGAAGGTGCTCATCGGCCGACGCCAGATGGACCCCGGGCGCGGTGAATGGAGTCTCTACGGAGGCTTCGTTGCCGCCGACGAGGGTCTTGACGAGGCGGCAAGCCGGACTGTTAAGGAGCTGACAGGACTCGATAACTTGTACATGCGTCAGGTTGGAGCTTTCGGCAAAACAGACCGTGACCCTGGTGAGCGTGTCATATCCATCGCTTACTATGCGCTCATTAATGTTAAAGACTATAATGAACGACTAAGATTGGAGCACGGAGTGGAATGGATGGATGTCAACCATCTTCCCATGCTTTATTCTGATCATAATGAAATGGTGTGTAAGGCACGTAAGCTGATGCGCCAGAAGTTACGTACAGAACCTGTTGGATTCCGTTTGTTGCCCAATCTGTTCACGCTTACACAGCTGCAACGGCTCTATGAGGCCGTTAATGGCGAAGATCTTGACAAACGCAATTTTCGTAAGCGCATCAAGGAGATGGACTTCATTGAGAAGACCGAATTAATAGATAAATCAGGGTCCAAGCGTGGTGCCTCTCTTTATCGGTTTAATAAGAAAGCATACAACGAAGACCCGAACTTTAAACTGTGAATCATTATGTTAGAAGAACTGAAAGAAAAAGTATTCAAAGCCAATCTCGACTTAGTAAAGCAGGGATTGGTCATCTTTACCTGGGGAAATGTCTCGGGTATAGATCGTGAACATGGACTCGTTGTCATCAAGCCCAGTGGCGTTAGCTACGACGAGATGAAAGCTGACGACATGGTTGTTGTGGACTTGCAGACTGGCGAGGTGGTCGATGGCGATCTCAATCCGTCGAGCGACACACCTACACACCTTGTTTTATATAAGGCATTCCCCAACATCCAAGGCGTCGTACATACACATTCTACCTATGCCACGGCTTTTGCCCAGGCAGGTCGTGATATTCCCAACATCGGAACTACCCATGCCGACTACTTCTATAAGGACATTCCTTGTACCAGGGACATGACCAAAGAGGAAGTGGAAGGACAGTATGAGTTGGAGACGGGTAACGTGATTGTTGACGAAATCCTGAATATCCGCAAGATCAATCCAGACCATACACCGGCTGTCCTGGTGAAAAACCACGGTCCGTTCTCGTGGGGTACATCTCCCGATAATGCCGTCTATAATGCCAAGGTGATGGAGCAGTGCGCCAAGATGGCCTTCGTGGCTTTTAGCGTCAATCCTGACCTGACAATGAATCCTCTGCTGATTGAGAAGCATTATAGTCGCAAGCATGGACCTAATGCTTACTATGGACAAAAAGGCCAGAAACACTAATCCCGCAACAATCCCCAGAACTCTTTGCTTTCCGGGGATTGTTGTTTCCTATTAACAGAAAATGTCCAATTCCAGATTAACTTTTTGCTTATGAAACGATTAACCAATACAATACTATTCCTGACTATGATGGCGATGACCACAGTTGCGCAGGATTTCAAACTATACTATGCTAAGAATGTGACCGACGTCACACACTTCAGTGATGATGTCGATGAACTTGCAAAACAGTTAGACTGGAAGGAGGTTGCCAACAACTCGATTGACGGTAACCAGAAAGAAGTCTACGACCTGAAGGAGATGCTCAGCTCCACCCGTATGAAGGGCTTGGAGGACCAGCAACAGTTCTGGAGAATGCGCGACCACACGCTTCTCTGCTTCCGTATTGACGGTGGTGACACTTCGGGTACTTACAGCGTTGACGTTGACTATGGAAGCAATGCTGAGGGACAGCCCAACAGGAAATCGCTGACCACCAGTAAGTACTTTTTTGCCAACATGCCCCAGGAGGCTAAGGACATCACCATCAAGGTATGCAGGGACGGCAATCTGGAACATCCCTTTATATTCCGCTATAGTGTCTACGATTGGGACAATGACAATGTCTACCTGTTTCAGCTTGACCAGAAACGCCAGTCCACGGGCGATACTTACCGTATGGAATATGTGACGTCCTATGTTGACGCTGAGGGCGAGCAGCATTCACAGTCAAATATATTGGAGCTGCAGGCCACCAAGTTCCAGAGTTTCTACCTGCCAGAGGGCCATACATTGTCCGAAGTTTTCTTCCTGACGGGAAACTCTGAGGAAGGCGACGTCAAGTTGCGTGTCAAGCTGGAGGACATCCATCCTGGAATAGATATGGACTGGCGGTTGAATATACCTCGCCTTAGCTCAGAATTCAATCTCGACAAGCACGAGAACCGTGAGATGATGAACTTCAACTGGCTTGGCACGGGTCTCTTCGAAAAATACGACACACTGTTCCTGAAACTCTACGACCATGAAGGCATGATTGTCAGCGACGCTGAGATTAACGTACACCGAGTCAATGAGAAAGGACAGAAGGTTAACGACAATAAGCTATGCTATTTAGGCTATGACAGTAAAAGTGAACAGCATAGGGTGCTGACCTACGGACATCCAGCATACATCGAAATCTTAGCCGACGGTTGCATGCCTACGCTCTTCCGCTACAAAGGTGCCGCCGAGGCAGGCTCCAAAATTGTGAGCGAAGATCTCTGCTCGGCCAAGCTCACATTGCGTGAGGGTTATGTGGACGACAACGAGATAGGTATGAGCGACCAGTACCTACGCTACCTCAACGACCTGCATGTAGTTGCGGCACGCAAGGGGGTGGACTATTGCGTTTGCGATGTTCGGGAAATTGACTTGGCTTCGAAGCTGAGTGTCGACACCTTAGTATATATGGAAAATGCCGGCAACGACTATCCTAAGCTCTACAACAACGATCCTATAAAGAACCTTGCCCAGCTGGAGGTGGTGTTCTCGAGTCCTAAGGGTAGCAAGAACCCAACGTGCCAGCTGACGGTTACCGAACTGAAAAACAAGAAGCAGCATGTGGCTGCCAATCAAGAACTCAATGTCGTCTCGGCTAAGGAGTTCACCCGTTTCAAGCGCGACTATTATTTCTTGCGCCTGTCGCTGGTCGATGTTGTTCCCCAAAATAGCGTCTGCTCACTTAGTCTCACCACACCTCAGTCTACTTATGAGGACTTCCCAATGCTGATGAACCTGCACTTCGATCCCGAAGCACAGAAGAAGAGCGCCGAAGATCAGACCAGGAAGAGCACCGATGCACCGAGCGGTAGCGAGGGTGTGGCTAAGGCCGACCAGGAAAGCAAGTTAGGCCTTTCCTTCCCTCCCACCTTTAAGTTCGACCTCGGCCCCATGAAGATGAAGACCGGCCTGACCATCGATGTGCTCAAGCAGATGATAAGCTTTTTTGTCAGCGGCAGCGTCAACGCTCAGAACCAAGAAGAAAAGCCAGGTCCGAAACTGAGCAAAGCCCGCGAGAACGCCAAGAACGTGTCCGAATGGAACTATTCCACCTTCAAGGCCGACCCCAACGGCAAGGATAAGGATAATCCCAAGGCCGACGTGAGCTTTGCTGAATCGAAACTCAAGTTTGACGACTGGGTGAAGCAGGAATCGGCCAGTATCTTCGACGTGTCGAAGAATCACGTAGGCTTATACTACGGCGGCGGCTTCAAGATAGCCTTACAGAAGCCGATGATCGACAGTCTGCACTTCCAGCTTCAGGAGGCGAGCCTGTTTGTCGAAGGAGGTGCTGGCTTCTGCTGGGGCATTGACAAAAAGAGTGGTGCTATGGCTGAGGTGGCTGAGGGACTTGAATACATAGGACTGGTACCAGACTTCGGTGCCGTGGTCGATGCCAATATCAGGGTGGATGCCGGTATCAAGTCGTTCGACAAGAAGATGGTAAGCAGCATGTCTGCCAATAATATGGGACTATTCACCAATCTCACCATTTCGGGGCGTATCGGAGCCTGGGCATCAGTACGCACTCCGCAAACGTGCTTAGGAGGCTTCCAGATGGGATTTAGGGCTGGTGCCAAGACTGCATTCCAGGCTGGTATGGCTGTGCCCTTCGACTGTAGCGACTATGGTGCAGGCTGTCGCTACATGCTATTAGGTATTGTTGAGTTGTTTGCCAATTTCCATGCCTTGTTCCTACACTGGGACGGCTCGCTCTATTTCCGTGCCGGTCATGAGTGGCTGTTCCCCAACGATGACAACACCAACCCCTTCCACAAGGATTTCCCCCATTGGATTAAGAAAAACGGTTCGAGACCGAATCTTCGCACCATTGCCAATAGCTACCGTGTACTGAAGGCTCCAGAGCCCAGCAGCTTAGGTGCTGCGCTCCTGCCTGAGGTAGCCAGCAATGCGAATCCCCATTTCATAGACAGTAAGCATGTGGTGTTCAACAACGTGGCTGCACCTGGCAACTACAACGACGACCACGTGGCGTTGTATGATATGGACACAAAGACCACGACGACGCTGTCCGACGGTAAAATGGCAGCCATGCAGCACATGCGCTCGAAGCGTGGTGAGTCAGAGGTTGTGGTCTTCCAGCAGTTGACAGAGACTGTCGACAATGACGCTATCAACGATGAGAATTCCCTTGTTAAGAATCAGGAGATACTTAGCAAAACCATCATCCGTTCTACGTTCCGCCAGCAGGACGGTACGTGGAAGCAGTTCGACGTGACGGCCGATGACGGTTTCACCGACCAGCATCCCGTGGTCACTATACAGGACGACGGCAAAGCTGCCTGCGTCTACCAGCACGGACAGATGAAGAAGATTGATGTTCCCAGCTATGTCGACCCCATCATGAGCTACCGCTTAGTGGGCGAGTTGCAGCTGCGTACCTTCGACGGCAACACATGGAGCGCTCCTACAAAGCTCTTTGACATCGATGCCGATCACCAGCCCGCACAGTACGACCTCTTTATGCGTGGCGATACGGTGCTGGTAGGTATCAACATGACCGACAGCAAGTGTACTTCCTCTACGTTCACCTATGCCTCTAAGCCCTTGGATTCACCGACAGTCACCTACGTCGACGAACCTCTGAAGCCACTGAACTTCTTCATGAACCGCGTAGGCCAGAATGCAGTCATCGCCATGCTTTATGAGCGTCCAGACTCTACCCGCGATGTCTTTGTCAGGACTCTGGCCATGAACGGACGTGGCGACGGACGCTCGGGCTGTGACCTGGGACTGTCGCAGAGTTCGCCCGACCGTGTCAAGATTATCTGCGACCGCTCGGATGACAATACCAATGATTTTGCCGTGCTGTGGACAGAGGCCAACAACATTCTCCTCGACCCGGTGGAGGGCAACAAGGCCAATGAAAAAATGGGGGCAGTGCTCAATGCCTCCCGCGTCCATCTGTCAACGTCGCCTTCGGTTTCCTATCCTATTTCCATGGGTGCCGAGACCGATAGCCTCTATATGGCCGACTTCGACGGTTTCCTCGATGATTCATATATCAGTGTGGTCTACACGCTGGCAGAATCCAAGAGCGGCAGTGCCATTGTGATGCATAACGAGAAACAGTTCACCAACAGCTTCGAGAGTGACGTCACATATACCCGCAACGCCCTTTTGGGCAGCAGCTTACTGCCAGTGAACGTTACCATCCGCAATACGGGTACGTCAGCCATCAAGTCGGCTGTCGTCACCATCAACGGCGAGCAGATTGAGATACCCAATTCTTTCGTGCCACCACTGAAGCAGACAGTCTTTACTGTGCAGTATCCCATTACCGATAGCTTTGACGGTTACATGGAGAGTTCTGTCGAGGTTGAGTATGCCAACGTCTTCAAAGTACGGCAGCAGCTTTCACGTCGTGGTGTGATGCGTAATCTGCTACGTCAAACCTCTGAGACAGGTTCAGAACGTGTGGCCATTGGCGATATCGACTGCAATGTTGTCAATCGCAAGGTTGAGGATGGTGGCACCAATATTTTCACTGTCGAGTTAATCGACCGCTCCTCTCGAGGCCTTATCCCAGGAACCGCTGTACTTGTAGGCGTTTATTTGCATTCCGCCTTAGAGAATACGCTTACCAATGAAAAGGGAACAATTGTCAATGTCGAGGATTTCCATCAGCAGGGAGGCGTCCGCAAGGCATACGCTAAGGTTCGCGTCAGTGGTATCACAGAACCCATTTCTGCCTTTATCGTTCCAAAAATTATCGACCAGACCGTCAACGATATTAACCCCTTCATTGTCGCCAATTCAAGAGCCAGCAATAATTCCCCATACGTAACGCTCTTCCCGAGTGCTGACCCATCGAAGATTGTACGTCCCTCACTCGATAAGGAACCAGAAGGACATCGTGTGGGTGTGAAGTACGAGGAGAACGGTGTTCGTCTGAGTCGTTTGGAGGCTGACGATGAGATACGTCTGTTTAATGCTCAGGGTATGGCCGTACATATCAGCAAGCCCTCAGCCTCTTCTCTCTTTATCCCCCTTAACCAGCATGGCGTCTATATACTTAGTGCTGGTGGCGAGGTGTTCAAGTTCAAGTACTAACGAATACAAAAGATTGTTGAGATGAAAGCAATGATGTATAAATGGATGTTGGGTTTCCTGACACTGTTGCTTACAATGAGTGCTCAGGCATCTATATCGTTCAACGGTTCTCCGTGGTATGACTACCGTGACGAGTCGCTCAAAGTAGATGGCAATGGAACTTTGCTCGATCCTATTGTCATCACTACGCCAGAACAACTGGCTCAATTGGCATGGCTTGTCAACGAGAAGAACAATACGTTCGAAGGTAAGGTTATCGTGCTTGCTGCCGACATCAATCTGACGAAAGAGGATCAGGGCAAACGCGTGGTATGGCTGCCCATCGGTTTCAAGAACAGCTTCAAGGGCGTGTTTTTGGGTGTCGACACACGTGAGGGTTCTGACAGAAAGCGCCATTCTATCAGTGGCATGTATGTTGATGCTACAACGAATGCCTCAAGCGATATGGGCTATTTCGGTCTCTTTGGGCGTTGTGATGGCTTTGTGGGCCATCTGCAGCTACTTGATGCCTCAGTGAAGGCTGTGGCTACGGGCGGCGTATGGAGTAAAGGCCTTATATCTGCAGGACTGCTCTGTGGAATAAATCAAAAGGACGACAGAATGTATGTGAAGGAGACGAATAATTCGGATACCTTCTATATGGAGCCGGGATTCACTCATGTCGATGTAAAGGGCACCCTTGACATTGATGGTGGTGAATCTACGGATATTGGCGGTGTCTGTGGTAACATACTCAATGGCGAGATTACTCATTCAACGGCAAAGGTCACCGTCAACGGTCCTGGAAGGGCTAATGGCATCGGTGGCATCTGTGGTGTTCTCGGTTACCCTTATTATACTGATGAACTCGAGGCTCATATCCTTGACTGTGCCGCCGACGTGACCTTCGAATGTACGAAATCCAGTGCGAAGTATATGGGTGGCATCGCTGGTTTTGTGTCTTATAACACCGACGTGAAGGGCTGCTCCTCTACGGGCACCATGAGTAAGTATCTTGGCAATGAAACGGGCGGTATCGCTGGTTTACAGGATTATAAAACTACGGTTATGGCTTGCACCAGCACCGTCACCTTTAGCAACGTTTCTTCTGAGATTGGCTATTTAGGTGGTATCACAGGACGTCTTGGCGCCTCCAGCGATCGGACAGGTACCACCGTTGAAGGCTGTGTCTACAGCGGCTATATCGACGGCTCCAAGGCATTTAATGTCGGCGGTATCTGTGGTGTTTTATACGTTGAGGACAATGAGCACATCAAGTACGACCTCTTCTTGGGAACGTTGAAGCCCAGTACCCTTCCTGGCTCCCACAATGGTGCCATAGTAGGCGACACTCCCAAAGCGCTTGCCACCGTTGTCGGTTGTTACTACGATAAACAGATGTTCAGCGGCAATCCCGTTCATGGCGAGCAGTCTGTGATTTACATCAAAGCATTGAGCACCCGTGAACTGACCTCTGGCGAGTTAGCCGATGTGTCTTTCCTTCCCACCAACGATACTGATGAATATGGCTTTACACTGAGAGACGGGTTCTATCCTACGGTATTCTGTAACAGCAAGACGCCTGGCTATAGCCAGATGATAAAGAACAACATCAGTTCTGAACCTGCCAAAAGCCTGTTGGGCAGTGCAGTGCGTGGCGACAATAGCCTCTGCCAAGTCAATGGCTGGTTAGCCTCCGTGCCTGTTAACGTCCGTCACGGCGACAGCCTCGATGACTTTGTATCGACACTGTCGGTAAGTACTATCGATGACTCTTGGAAGAATAACGACGGACTCACTGTCACCATCTTTAACGACACGCAGATGCCCGATGCCGACTGCCTCGACATCGACGAGGCCACGGCTAAAGCCAAGGCCGACGGCTCGTGCCTGATAACGATGACCACCGAAGTGGAGCTTGACGGAGGTTCCGACCTGTATTCGAAACCTCTCAAGAGCAGTCGTCAGGTGTTTGTCAACGTCACCGTCGGACAGGTGTGGGATGGCTCTACGGCTACCTCCTGTGCTACTGGCAACGGTACGGCTGAAGATCCCTTTATCATCAAGAATGGTGCCCAGCTGGCCTATGCCGTACGTAATAATAAGGTGGGTGAGTTCTATGAGCAGATTTGTGATATCACGCTCAACAAACCCGACTTCAGTGCAGACTATCCCAAACTGAGCAGTAACCTCAAATACTGGAATTTTAACGGCAATTGGAATGCCAGCTATAATGGTTGCGGACATTTCATTCATGGATTGAGGATTACCAGCGGTACTGAACACTATGCCCTTTTCGGAAACATTGCTTCTAAGGGCTCGGTCACTTCTTTAGGCTTGGTATCGGCAGATTTGAGCGGTGGCTGTGCCGGCTTTGCCTATGATATGGACGGCAAGATCACCAACTGTCTGATTCAAGGCAGATTTAATTCGTTGCCTGCCGCATCCCTCTCTGATGAGCACTATGAATTAGCACATTCAGGTGGCATCTGCTACGCCGTTGGTCCCAATAATTCGAGTGCCATTGTCGAGGATTGTGTCTCGGCGCTTTTCTCAGAATCATTCCTCGCCGACTATACGCCACTCGTCTCACTTTCTGGAACCAGCAAGGGCGTGGTGCGCAACTGCTTGATTACGGTGCCTACCGCCTTTTCCGACATCGACTTCGATAATCGTGAGAAATACAGTGTTGCCGGCCATGATTTCATCAGTGACTGCTATTGGCTGAAGGGCTATGAGGCTGCCAACAGTGGCTTTACGCTGCTGGAAATATCACAGGCCTTTGCGAAGCGTAATCTCTGGCAGGTCACCGACGGCTATTTCCCCATGCTGAAGACCTTTGCCGATACCGACTACGGCAAGCTCATCTCCATTCCCATCCGTACTGACGAGGACTATAATCCAGAGAATAGCTTCATGCTGGGCTTCAGTCAGCAGCTGACATTCGAGCCGGGACTTGCTACATGGTCTACTTCCGCTTCCGCTTACTTCGAGAGCGATAGCGAGATGGGTATCATCTCACCCAAAATGGCTTCTTACGTCGTTGGTTCTGATGTAGGCAACCCCAAGCAGCGCTTAGTCAGCGGACTCTTCTATCTGAAAGCAACGTTCGGCAATGCCGCAGTCTACTTTCCTATTCGTACCAGCGATTCCAATGTCTCACCAGGCATTACTTTTGTCGACGACAACGCCCGTGCGGCTTGTCTCTCTGCCTTCGATAGCGATAACAACGGTCATCTCTCACTGGCAGAGCTGAAGGCTGTCACCACTGCACAGACGCTGACTGCCTTCCAGACTTTTGAAGCACGTCGGATTAAGCAGTTCCCAGAGTTCCGCTTCTTCAAAAGCGTCACCACACTCACCTCGCAGCTCAATGGTCTCACAGGCCTGGAGTCAATAAAACTGCCCTATGCACTCGAGACACTTGGTGCTGAGGCGTTCAAGGGTTGCTCTAACTTGAAGACCGTCACCCTTCCTTCGAAGCTGAAGACGGTGGAGGCTGGTGCTTTCTATAATTCTCAGATAGAAACAATCCTCGTCGACCCGTTCAACTCAAAGTTCGAGTCACGCGATGGCATCCTCTTTACTCCACAGAACGAGGTGGTGGCCTGGCCCAACGGACGTGCTGCTGAAGAGGTTGTACTTGAGGGTACCATCAAGCGCATCGCTCAGGGGGCCTTCTACAAGGTACCTCAACTGAGCCGCCTCTATTTCGACACCACCGACTTTAAGACTGTAACTAAGCTGGAGTCCAATGCCATCGTGACTGATAATGGGTCGATGATCGATGTCTATGTCAGCGACGCTACCCTCGACAAGGCGCTGATAACGAAATACCAGCGCGATGCCTCGTGGTCGGCCTATGCCAGTTCCAACAAGCTTCACCAGTATTATCCGCTCAAGATTAGCGAAGACATCAAGTGGATTGACGACGATGACCGTGAGTGCTACTTCGGCACATTCTGCATAGGCTTCGATACCGAACTGCCGAGTGGTCTGAATGCATATATCGTGTCGTCTACCGATCTACAGACCTACAAGGCCTACCTCACACGGAAGGAACAAAAGATTCCAGCTACTGCCGCCGTCATCATCGCGGCCCGCAAGCCTGGCCTCTATAGGCTCTCGCCGCTCAACGAGAAGCTCAAGGAATGGCCCATCTATGAGAATCGTCTTGTGGCTGTCGATCGCAATGGCAGGTGGATCAACCAGAAGGATGCAGCCCAGGGCAGTATTGTGACCTTGGGTTACTCTGCCAATGGCAAGGACTTTGGCTTCTATCCAGAGAAGTCCTCACGGTTGGAACCTTACAAGGCCTACCTCACCTACAACACCGTGGGCCTCGATCCGGCTATCGCTCGCAATTCTCACTACGACATCATCTACAACCATGTTGGTCCTATGGCCTACGTTTTATGGTGTTCTAACCTCAACAGACTCTATTTCCTCAATACCGAAGATCAACTAAAGGTTGGTGACCAATATTATGGATTTGAGATTACCAACCTATGGGCCGACAAGCAGGTGACACGCACAGGTAGCGCAGAGCCTGGATGGGCTTCGGTGGCAGAGAATGTCAGCGAGGTAGTCATCGAACAGTCGTTTGCCGACGTCAAACCCTACAGCCTGTATGGATGGTTTGCCAACATGCGGAAAGTCACTGAAATCTATGGTCTCAACTACCTGAACACCAGCGAGGTAACAGACATGACCAACGTGTTCCGTAGCTGCAGAAAAATAAAGGAACTCGACCTCACTAACTTCGACACCCATAACGTCACCCTCACGCCCTGGATGTTCTATGATTGTACGTCGCTGAAGACGATCACCGTGGGCGACAACTGGAACATGAATCGGGTAGAAAAGTCGCACTACATGTTCTTGGAGGCCAATAGCCTCGTAGGCGAAAATGGAACGACATACAGCCAGGACAAAATTACCCATGACTATGCTCGTCCTGACGGTGGAGCGTCGAAACCTGGCTATCTGTGGGGTGTGCCAGACATCACTCTTGTCGATCTTGCTGATAACAGCGAGGCACTTAACAAGTATGACGGTCATATAGCCAATGTCACCTACAACCGCGTACTTAGCGCTATCGACAATGGCGATGGCACCTGGACATCGAAGGCTTACACCATTTGTTTGCCTTACAATGTAATGCTTAACCAGACGGAAGAGCAAGTAGGTGATGCCCAGCTCTATCGTCTCATTGCTGTTACCGACAATTATGAGTTCATCTTCACCAACGACTTCAACTTCATCAGTGCCGGCGTTCCTTATGTTGCAGTCATCAAGAAAGGTCAGTTCCGGCTCGATGCCAAGAATGTTAAAATCAATGCCACTCCTTCAGAAACTTCTGAAGACAATGTGGTTTATGATACATTTGCTCAGGAGAATCAAGTAGGGTGGTGGAGAGGTACCTTTAGGAATATAGAAAATGAAGAGGCATCTTCAATTCATACTTATGGCTTGTATGATAAAGGCAAATGGAAAGTCATTAGTAATGAGTCTGAGCGTTCTCGTAAAGGCTATATCCCCACTTTCCGCGCATATTATGTACCTTTTAAGTATATTACCAACTGGGTTTACAACTCGAAGTTTATCTATACTGAAGCCGGCGACGGTGACGATGATCACAACTTACAGTTAGCTGACCCATTCCCAGCTGAAGTTTTTGACAGTGACCTGCCTGATGGCTATGGTGAAGAAACAGGCATCAATCCTGTGATCCATACCATTGACAGCGACGGCACGCACCGCTACTTCGACATGCAAGGACGTCAGCTCAAGAGTCGTCCCTCTAAAGGTGTATATATTGACAATGGACATAAAATCATTAAATAACAATGAAAAAGAAAAATCATTATCAGAAACCCTTACTTAGAGTAATTAAACACCTACAGTTGAATCCTCTCTGTCATAGTAAGGATTACGGCGATGGTCCCGCCGGCTCCCGCCAATATCGCAGCAACTGGGACGATAAGGAGTAATAAAGATTCTTAAATAGTTTTCGTATTCCAAACTTATTGAGTATCTTTGCATGCCAATAAAAACGTTGAGTAAAACATTTGTTTAATAACTAAAGACCCAAGCCCTGAAACGGTCTCCCCTAAAAAGGGGAATAATAGGGGGCTACTAACATTTATGATTAAAGCATTTGACAATTGCGAGATTTGGTGGGTAACCGGCGCACAGCTCCTCTATGGAGGCGACGCAGTGGTTGCAGTAGATGGTCACTCAAAGGAGATGGTTGAGGGACTGAACAATAGTGGCATCATTCCCATTAAGGTGGTTTACAAGGGTACCGCCAACAGCTCGAAAGAGGTTGAGGACGTGATGAAGGCTGCTAACAACGACGCCAAGTGCGTAGGTATCATCACTTGGATGCACACCTTCTCTCCCGCTAAGATGTGGATCAAGGGTCTGCAGGCACTGCAGAAGCCGTTGCTCCACTTCCATACCCAGTACAACGCCGAGATTCCCTGGGACAGCATCGACATGGACTTCATGAACCTGAACCAGAGCGCCCACGGCGACATCGAGTTTGGTCATATCTGCACCCGCATGCGTGTACCTCGTAAGGTGGTTTGCGGCTATTGGAAGGACGAAGAGGCTCAGAAGAAGATTGCCGTTTGGGCTCGCGTCGCTGCTGGTGTTGCCGATGCCAAGAACGTGCGCTGCCTCATGTTCGGTATGAACATGAACAACGTAGCCGTTACCGATGGCGACCGCGTAGAGTTCGAGCAGCGTCTCGGCTACCACGTCGACTACTATCCCGTCAGCTCATTGATGGAGTACTTCAAGAAGGTCACCGACGCTGAAGCCGACGCACTCGTTGAGGAGTACAAGAAGCTCTATACCATCAAGATTGATGAGAGTGGTGAAGAGGTTTACTGGCAGAAGGTGAAGAACGCTGCTAAGGCTGAGATTGCCCTGCGCCGCGTGCTGAAGGATGAGGGCGCTACTGCCTTCACTACCAACTTCGACGACCTCGGCGATGCCGACATCGACGCACCCGACTTCTGCGGCTTCGACCAGATTCCTGGCCTCGCTTCACAGCGTCTGATGGAAGAAGGCTACGGCTTCGGTGCAGAGGGCGACTGGAAGACCGCCTGCCTCTATCGCACCCTCTGGGTCATCCAGCAGGGCATGCCTACCGGCTGTTCGTTCCTCGAGGACTACACCCTCAACTTCGCTGGCGATCGTTCGTCTTGCCTCCAGAGCCACATGCTCGAGATCTGTCCGCTCATTGCTTCAGATAAGCCCAAGCTCGAGGTACACTTCCTTGGCATTGGTATCCGTAAGCAGCAGACCGCCCGCCTCGTCTTCACCTCGAAGACCGGTCCTGGCATCAAGGCAACCGTCGTAGACCTCGGCAACCGTTTCCGCCTCATTTCTCAGGAAGTAGAGTGCATCGAGCCCAAGCCCATGCCTCACCTCCCAGTGGCCAGTGCCCTCTGGGTTCCGCAGCCCACCTTCGAGATCGGTGCTGGTGCCTGGATTCTGGCTGGTGGTACCCATCACAGCGCCTTCTCTTACGACATCACAGAGGAATACTGGGAAGACTTCGCCGAGATGGCTGGCATCGAGTATGTCAAGATCAATAAGCAGACCAACACCTACGACTTCAAGCAGCAGCTGCAGAACAACGAGATGTACTACATGCTGAGCAAGGCATTGAAGTAATTCGATTGTAACCTAATTAATAGAGGAGCATTCTTTACGAGTGCTCCTCTATTTTTATAGCCATATACCACTTTCGTAAGTTGTGGCATTGTTTCATTTCTCACATAGCCAGTATTCCGAGCAGCCGTTCACCATGCGGTGACGGAAGCCGAAGCGGAAGTTGTTCATCGACTTGCCCAATACGGCAGGAGTGGCCCGCTTGGCGTCGAAGTAGGCATAGCGGCTGGCGAAGGTGTTGAGGATTTCCGTCGTTCCCCACCAGCGTCCCTCGCCGTCCTTCGGCTTGCGGAAAGTCTCGTTGATCATCTCCACTAAGTCGACCGTGCGCTGATAAGGCACGTTCTCCTCAATCAGGGTCTGAATCTCGTCGTCGTCTAACCAGAAGCGTTCTCCGTTATTAAAGAGGTGTAGCGCCTGCGCATAGAGTTGCTGATGGTCGAGGTCATCGGTAAAGTCGATGTTCTTGCCTGCTGGAATGCCCACACAGACGAAGCGGCGCGAACCCGTGGGGTCTACCAGCGGTTGCAGTTGGTTCGTGGTACCTATGAACGAGGTGTAGCGCCGATACTGCTTGATGGTTTTGCCGTAGGGTGGACGGAACTTCACATCGCTCGACGACAGCAGGTACTTCAGCACGATTTGCTGAGAGTTGGTGGTCTTGTCGAACTCGTCGATGTTGATGAGCGCAAACGACGTCAGCGCGATGTTCAGGTCGAACTCGTTCTTGAAGTTCAGCTTGTCGTTGTAGTAGTCGCGCAGTTCTGGCGGCAGCAGGATCTTGCAGAACCGTGTCTTGCCGCAACCCTGCCGACCTATCAGCAGCGGTGTCAACGCATTGCCTGTCAGCTGCTTGTCGCTCTCGCGCCACTGCGCCACCATACCCACCAGCCAGTACCTCAGGTACTTCTCCCAGTTCGGATTCTCCGTAGGCACTCGTTCTGCGAGTGCCCTGATCCTATCCTCTCCGTCCCACTCCGGCAGTTTGTCCAACCATGTGTTCACAGGGTCGTATTGCTCGATGCGCGTAGAGTCGATAAAACGGTTCACGTCCTGATCCCACGACTTAAGTCCCTGTTCGCGGGCCTCGATGGTCATGTCGTTACGCACCTCCTCTGTCAGCGGCTTAAACGTCTGGTCCTCACTGTATTTCATGCGGTATTCGGCCACACCCGTCATCAGGTTCTTGCGCATGTCGTAGTTGGCCGTCAGGAAAATCTCCGTCCTCATGGTCTGCAGCGTCTCTTGCGGCACGCTCTTCAGCGGCTTCATCTTGTGCTTCTTCTGGTATTCCTCCATCAGCGTCACCTCGTAAGTAGTGCTGAAGACGCTCTTCACCAACTCAGGGTCGTTATGAAACAGCGGATGCTCCAGCGTCATACCTTGTGCATGCGAGAGGGGGATGCCCTGTTCCAGCGACTTTCGGGCAATCTGCTGCAACAGCTGCATCTGGCGGTCCTCGTCGGGCAAGTTAAAGTACTCGCCCAACACCTCGCGCAGGATAAACACCCAGTTAAAATGATAGGTACGCGTGACGGTGCGGCCAGGCATCAGGTAGTCGCTCTCCCACGAAATGTTTGCTGGCTCCGGCTGGCCGTGCTTCGCCGTATCAGCCTTGAAGGGGCGCGCATCAGGGTTGAAGTACATCTCAGGGTCGGCACTCAGATAGACCGTCCGCTCCAACTTGGGCTCCAAATACTCGATCTCCAGTCCGAACTGGTTCTGATACGCTCTCCGCGCCGTCTCGTACAGGTTCTTATGGAACTGCCGCATTTCCTCCTCATTCTTGGGCAACCTGCCTGCACAGCCATTCCCCTCCTGAGTAGGAGGGGTCAGGGGTGGTCTGAACAGCTCCCCTCTACACACAATCTTCACACTCATGCCCGAAGCCCCTAAGAACGCCATCACCGTCTCGTCCATCCTGGCAACTTGGTTTCTGATGCTGACCGCATCCTCGTATGTTTTCAGTCCATTCACTTCGATGACCACCAGCCCGTTATACGCCAGCACGCGTGGCTTCTCCTTGTATTTGTCGAACTCCACGGCAAAGCAAATCCTCGGCAGGTTCAACACATGTTGCCCGTCGAGCATTATCAGACCGTCAGCCTGTCGTTCTGGCTTGTAGAACTGATATTTCAGACGCAGGTCGATCACTCTTTCCTTTTCAGGATTCTCACGGGTCATTTCTGCAATCTCCCTCAATTCCAGACGCTTGATGACCTCCTTCTTTCGCGATATTTTCAATAAACTTACTTTCATAACCTTAATTGTGAATTGTGAATTATGAATTGTGAATTATGAATTATCACTCTCCCTCTACTAAATGATAAGTATTTGTCTGCAAAGATACTGAATTTACTTGATATATGCAAGGTTTTACCTAATTATTTTCTTCTATTTTGCTTCTACTAACCTTCTACTTTCCATCTACTGTCCCTCTACTATCCCTCTGTAACCTTCTATCGTATCTCTACTTGCAGTTTAAACGCCATTCCTGCCGCAATACCCATAGGCTTAATGAACATTCCCACGCTGGGAATACAGCATTCCCAACGTGGGAATGTTTCGTTCCCAGCATGGGAACATTCCCTTTCCCATAGAGTTAATCGTCTTTACCCCCTAATGTTTGTAACCTATGCCCTAATGTTGGTGGTCTTTCCCCTTTAATAAGAATAGGGTAGAGGGATGGTAGATGATAAGTAGAAGTAAAGTAGAAGCATAGTAGAGGCAAAGTAGAGGCAAAGTAGAGGTAGTTATTATAGCAACTTGCTTATTACCAATGATATATGATACAAACTCTATGCCCTCGATGCTGCCATAACTGGCTATAATCCTTAAAACCTCTTCCTGCTTTTGTGGCGAGAGCATGTGCTCACCGTTATGCACTCGATAGTATGGCCCGTTTCCGGCTCTGTATGAATGCCGTGGTGTGTATGATTATCGACTTCTTCGACTTCCATTCCAAGCTGTATCCGGCAGACAAGATCAGTTCCCAGCAACATCAGCTGATGGAGGAGTTCATGTCGATGATCAGCGATATGTTCGGCTTCTCATCGCTCTCACATTTCAGTCGTTATGTACAAACCAATTTAGGGGCGAAACCAAGTGATTTCAGGGAATAACAGCCG
>CADBHI010000041.1 GCA_902794405.1 uncultured Prevotellaceae bacterium | reverse complement strand
ATGTTCAGGCTCTGGTACATCTCGTTGATGTGAACAAGGTAACGGTCCATAGAGTCACAGCCGCTCAGCGTACACTGCTCCCACTCCACCTTGTCGTACATGTCGTAGGGGTGGTTCTTACGTACGTCGTTCTTCCAACCCGAAGCACGTCCGGCAGGACCTGTCACAGCATAGCTGATGCAATCCTCAAGGCTCATCGGGCCGCAGTTCTCCAAGCGGTTGTGGGTGATGACGTTATCACCGAAGATATCCATATACTCCTGAATCGTAGGACGCAGATAAGTCACCAGATCCTTACAGTTCTTCACGAAGTTCGGATCGATGTCATCCTGCAGTCCACCTATTCTATAATAGTTCTGGATCAGTCGTCCGCCCGTGGTCTCCTCCATGCAGTTCAGTACGTGCTCACGGTCACGCATGCCGTAGAGCATACCCGTCAGGGCACCCAGGTCCTGAGCCACACACGAGGTGTAAAGCAGGTGAGAGTCAAGACGCTGAAGCTCATCCATGATCGTGCGGATGTACTTGATGCGGTCAGTCAGTTCAACGCCCAGACCTTCCTCGATGACACCTACCAGCGCATGACGATGCTGCATGGCACCCAGATAGTTAAGACGATCGGTTAAAGCAAGCGTCTGGGGGTAGGTCATGCCTTCCCACATCTTCTCAATGGCACGATGAATATAGCCGAGGTGCGGATAAATGCGCTTGACGGTTTCTCCGTCAAGTACTGTCTGCAGACGGAGCACACCGTGAGTGGCAGGATGCTGCGGGCCGATGTTGATGACGTAGTCGTTGTCGCCGAACAGCTTGTTCTGCTTTGACTGCAGGTTACCCTCCTTGTCGAGATAATACTCCAGACCATATTCCGGCTCGACGTCGTCCTCCAGCGTGTATTCGTCGTTGAACTCCCAGTTCTTGCGGAAGGGATGTCCCTTGAAATCGCTGCGCAGGAAAAGGCGGCGCATGTCAGGATGTCCTAAGAACACGATGCCATAGAAGTCGTAGACTTCGCGTTCCAGCAAGTCGGCCACCTTCCATGTGTTAATAACAGAAGGAATGTAGGCCATCTGCTGTCCGTCGGTCTCGCCAGTACCGTTGGCGGCAATGCCATCGCCGCATACCTGCGTCTTGGCCAGCATCTTGACGGCGCAACGCTCGTGGGTCTTGGTATTCTCCAAAATGTAGATACAGCCTAGGCCCTCTTCTCCGAAGTCCTCGCCCACGATGGTGACAAGATAGTCAAAGCCCTTCTTGTCCTTCAAGTTCTGCATCTCCTGTGCGAACTTGCCAAATTCAAATGATAAGAACTCTAACTTCATGCCTTCTCCTCCTCTTTCTTTAATTCGTCTACAAACTCCTGGGGAACATCGGTAATCACCATTGGCTCACGACGGTGGTCGTTATGTTTATCACGGAACGTCAGCTCCTCGTTCGATACGCCAAGCTCCTTCTCGTCAGCACTCTGCTTGTGGTTGGCACCGCCGAAGAATTTTTCGATCTTCACCTTACGCTGCAGCTGCATCATGCCATACATGATGGCCTCTGGACGAGGGGGACAGCCAGGAATAAACACATCGACGGGTACGATCTCCTCGATACCCTTCACCACATGGTAGCTCGACTTGAACGGACCACCGCTGATGGCGCAGCCACCAACGGCGATGACATACTTAGGCTCGGCCATCTGGTCGTACAAGCGCTTCAGGGCCGGAGCCATCTTGTGGGTGATGGTGCCGGCACACATGATGAGGTCGGCCTGGCGTGGAGAGTTACGCGTCACCTCGAATCCGAAGCGTGCAAAGTCGTAGCGTGCGCAACCGCAAGCCATGAACTCGATACCGCAGCAGCTGGTAGCAAACGTCAGCGACCACAGCGAGTTGGCACGGCCCCAGTTGATCAGCTTGTCCAAGGAGCCCGTGATGACGTTCACGCCACCCTCGTGCAGCTCGTCAACAATCTTCTCCAGCGACTCGTTGTCGTTCCACTCTTCGTAGGGAATCGACTTGATTTTCGGTTTCATTTCCATTCAAGCGCTCCTTTCCGCCAGGCGTAGGCCAGACCCAGCACTAATACTACAAGGAAAAACCCGATGGAGAACAGAGCCATCACACCGAAGTCTTTCACCACGACTGCCCATGGATACAGAAACAGCGTTTCCACATCGAACATGAGGAACAAGATGGCGAACAGGTAGAAGCCTATACTCACAGGAATCCACGACGTACCCCGAGTGGGAATACCACTCTCGTAGGGTTCGCCTTTCACCTTTGCGTATGAGCGTGGACCTATCAGCTTAGCCACAATGTAAGCTGCCGCCACCAATGTAAATGCCGTCAGCAAGACGGTAATTAACAAAGTGAAATTCATAAAAGTTTATTTTGTTATAACAATAGTTTGCTTTTAATCGTGTGCAAAGGTACTATTTTTTTTGCAAATAAACGGTATAAATACCAAAATTATTTTTATTTCTTAGTCCCTTTGCTTAATTCTGCATCATCGTCTGACAAGTTTAACCTGAGAATTCAGACCGCTCAACATGGGTTTCCAGTCCTCGTAGGTGGTCTTTTTATAATTGATGTCCACCACATTTATTTCCTCCATCTTACGCCATTTCACCCCTTTACGGTCAAGATCGGCGATGCGATTGGCGGGCAGGTTCGTCACCTCAATGCGAACTTCATTATCTCCAACCTTCAGGGCCTGTCGACAGTCGAGGACATAGGGAACAGACCAGGCACAGCCTATGAACTGGCCGTTGATGTAGACACGTGCCGATTCACGCACATCGCCAAGGTCGATCATCCACGCTCCCTTGGGATCGTCATTCTTGGAAAGCTTGAAGCGAGTGGTGTAAACGCCTGTGCCCATGGTCACTTTGGCAGAGTCGTTGTCGAGATTAGTCCAAGGCTGGACGCTGTTTAAGGGGAATGTCTCCCCTACCCTTGGCGACTCATCTACGAACGCCAATGACCACGGACCTTCCAGCGTAATGTCTGCGTATGAACCTGTGGTGGTCGATGGGCGATTCTTCATGACGGGAACCGCCTCGTTGTAGGTCTGTAGAATCCTGGACTCGCCGCTGCGCAGGCAGATGTGCAGGCCATCCTCGTCGAACTCAGCTGGCGAGATATCGCCGTTGAGCGGGTTGAACCACACGGCTTCCTTGAAATCAACGGCCAACGGTTCTACGGTCTCCACATCGTTGGGCGTCAGGTTGGCCATGAAATAGTGATAGCCCGTCTCGTTCTTGCGACGGATGGCCTTCAGCCCGCACTCCGTCTTAAACACTTCAGGCTTGGCGGCCTTGTTCAGCTCCTTGGAATCTATCTGATAGAACACATGGGCACCTTTGGCTTTCAGCTGCGTAATATGCTGACTGACAGCCTCTGGCATATTGCCGCTTCCAGGAATAATCAAGCCCTTATAGCGCGTACCAGCTTTCGTCACGAGCATACCATTCTTATAGGTTACATCCATCAGCAGACGCTCTGAGATGTAGTCGCAGTCGAAGCCAGCCCGGTCGATATCGAGAATGGTCTTGATGAACTCAGGCGCCAACTCTCCCATCGCGTGGATGGAGAATTGCATCAGCAGCTTCTTCGTGTTCTTCTGCCACATGTCGCGCACAGGCAGCAACACCAGGAAGTCGTTGTCGGGCTGTCCCCATTGCAGGAACGACTGGCAACGTTCCACGTACTGCATAAAGTAAGGTGCATCGCGCCAGATGGAGTTGGTGGGCGACATGTCGATAGAAGCATAGAATTTCCAGCCTGGCCATGCGTCGTCCTGCGGAGAATAGCAGGTACCGTGGAAGAACATGTGGTTCACGCCAGCACAGAACATCAGGTCGAGGTCGGGCTTCAACTGCGACAGGCTCGTGCGGAAATGCTCAGTCAGCCACGTAAAGGTCTCGCTCGATGTATAGGGCTTGCCGCAGACGTGGGCTGCCGAGGGGGCGTATTTGAACATCGAGTAGTCGGAGTCGTTCTTGCGCGTCTTTCCTGGGTCTGTACGCAGGCCCTTGATGCCAAAGTCTGAAAGTCCGAAGCCCTCAATTTCAGGAATATCGACAGCCGCATAGCAGTCGATGAGATTGGCGGGTGAGCCATGTGCCTGATTCCTCGTGATGGCCCCGTGCTGGTGTGCCCAGGCCGTCCATTGCTCCGTGAAGTTCTCCAAAAGCAGGTCGCCGAGTGTCTCGCGGTAGTCGCTCACTACCCTTTCGTTGCCTGCACGCAGTTCTGGAAGACATTCTTCCAGTTTGTAGCCGCGCCGCTTCTCAAACTCCTCGAAGAGTGTGGGCGTCCATGTGGCCTCGCTCACCTCGTAGCTGTCATTAAAGAAGGTATGCGGATAAGGCGTCTTCGTGCGCTCAAAGGCCTCTTCGATGTGGCTCAGGTAGTTGGCTACGGCTTTGCGGTCGAAGTGGTCGATGACCAGTCCCTCTCCTCCAGGTGCAGCCCGCTTCACCTTCATCACGCCATAGCGTATGAAGACGGCCGTCACTCGCCATTGGTCTTTCTTCTTCGTACCCTTGGGCGCCTGCCACGTCAGCTGTCCGTCGTTCACAAACGACGTCACATCGATGGCGCCAGCAGGCCCATAGACCATGACTTTCTGAAGCTGCGAGTTCTTTCGGTCCCTCTCAGGCACCTGCAGCTGCAAGCCCTCAACCTTTTTACCAGTAAACATGGTGTCGACAAACAGTACCTTGCAGGCACTTTCCTCCAACGGCACCCAGGGTCCGCCAAAAGGCCAGCCCGTGCCAGTACTCATGTCCACCTCCATTCCCTGAAGCCGGGCCTGGTTCTGCACGTAGCGCAACATCTCCATCCATTTGTCGCTCAGGAAGGGGATGTTCTTCTCGTCGTTGCCCTGAACGCCATAGATGGGCGTGATTTCTACGGCACCAATGCCGTGTCCGGCATACTGACTGAGCGTCCATTGCAGGTTTTTCTTGTCGACAGCCGAGCCTAACCACCACCATCGCGTGCCAGGCTTTGCCTCGAGTTGGGGTTCTGGCCAGCTCTGTGCCCATACTGCCGAGGCCGTCAGGGCAGCCAAAACCGTCGTTGCAAATAGTCTTTTCATAGTTTAATTGCCGTCAGGTTTAACAATGTCAATAGTGCGAGCAGGTGACCATTTGAAGGCTTTCCAGTCGTCGGGTTGCGAAGGATCGAAGTCCTGCCAGTCGCTACGCAGGTGTTTCACCACAGGCAGCCCCAACTGCTTCATGCCCATGACCACGCATTTGGCCACTTCGTAGGCGCCAAAGGGGTTGAAATGGGTATTGTCGGCCAGTTCCTTTTCCTGTCCTGGGAACGTGTTGGCCGGATAGTGTACCAAGGTCCGCTTGGAATCCTCGAAGCCGAGGGTCTCAAACAGCACCTTCGTCATCTGGTTCAAGTCAATCACAGGCACTTTCTCGCGCTCGGCCACACTCTTCATGGCAGCAGGGAACTCACCATGAGAATTGCGGATGGTCTTGTTGTCGTTTTCGAAGAAACGGCGCTGCGTAGGTGTGCAGAACACGATGTCGGCTCCTTTCGAGCGCACCTGGTCAATGAATATCTTCAAGTTGTAGACGTAGTGGTACCACGCACCGTCGCCAGGTCGCTTCTCCTTTTCATCGTTATGGCCGAACTCCACAAACACATAATCGCCAGCCTTCAACGTGGTCAGAATCTTGTCCAAACGTCCTGCAGCTAAAAACGTGCGAGCGGTCAGGCCGCTTTCAGCATGGTTTGAGACGGCCACCTCAGGGCCGAACCATCGGGTAATCATCTGCCCCCAAGAGGCATAAGGCTCATCGTTCTGATCGACGACGGTAGAGTTGCCACACAAGTAGAGCGTGGGACATTGGTTGTCGCGCTCGATATGAATCGACTGTACGGTAGGCGCATCACCATTGAACTCCAGCGTCAGTTTGTCGTCCCAGGCCAGATAGCCCTTTTCACGATCCTTGATTCTCACCTGAGTCTGATCGTCAATACGCGGAGAACGCTTATTCACCACAAACTCGTAAGTCGCGGTACGCCCTTTTGGGGTGGCTATATTCTCAACCATCAACCGTCGGCCCTCTGCACGAACTGTGGTCAGTCCTGACTTTTTCTTCGAACCTAACACGACCGTAACACGATAGTTGCCGTCGTCGACACGTACTGAGAAGTAGAACGGCTCGTTGGGTTTTTTCTTGTCAGGCGCAGGCAGCAGGTCGTAGCCGTAGCCCTGCTCCTCGCTATAGACGGGCTGCGGTTTGGTCATATCGAAATCAAAAGTCTGAGACATAGCTGCCATAGGCAACAGCATCCACAGTAGTAACAGTTTTTTTCTCATAGTAAAAATCAATAGCAGTTAGAATTTCTTAAGTCTTTGCAAAGGTAGCAATAAAAATCGAACTAACCAAATCTACAGGTTCTTTTTTACAAGAAAAACCAAAATGCTACTATAAAGTGGAGCAAAACAGAATCAGTCTGTATATTCCCCTTAGACATTCCCCTCCCATGTAGGGGAGGGGTTAGGGGTGGGGTCAGTAACTTCTTCGCTGTCAAGATGATACATACCCCGCCCCGCCCTTCTTGCTATGGCAAGCGTCCCCAAGGGGCCGAGCGCGGGCACTCCGCCCCTTAAGGGGTGGGGAGTGGCTGCGCGACTAATCCACAGGTCTTTCAGAATGGCTCGAAATTTGTCAGTATATTTCGTAATCACTAAAATTGTTCTGCGTTTCCGAATTGTTCTATCTCGGAGAGGACTATGAGTTTAGTCGGAGTAAACTCGAAGTTTAGTCCGGGCAAACTCGGAGTTTAGTCGGAGTAAACTCCCAGTTTGCCCGGAGCAAAAATAGAGGAAAATTGCGGCTTTTTCTTTTGTCAGTATTTTTCAGAACACAGACACTTGCCGGCAAATGGAATTAAGCTGGGGTGTAAAGCGGTGCCTGTTCAATAGACGCGAGGCCCAAAGATGGCAGTACCGATTCGAACCATCGTGGAACGACACTCAACGGCAATGTCATAGTCGTCGCTCATACCCCAAGAACGTTCGCAGAACCAGGGGGCATCAGCAAAATACTGCTGCTTCACCTCGTCGAAGAAGTCGGCCGCCATGTTGAACTCTCGTCTGATTTGTTCGCGGTCGTCAGTCAACGAAGCCATCGCCATAAGCCCGCAGATGCGCACATTCGGCAGTTGTCGCCAGCTACCCTCGTCCAACAGTTGTCGGCAGGCATCGAGCGTAAGCCCATACTTGGTGGCTTCCTGAGCGATATGCAGCTCAAGGAGCACGTCGATCACTCGCCCACATTTCGCGGCCTGCTTATTGATTTCCTGCAGCAGTTTCAGGGAGTCGACAGCCTCGATCATATTAATATAAGGTGCAATATACTTCACCTTATTGGTCTGAAGGTGGCCGATAAAGTGCCAGACGATGTCGGCGGGCAGCGAGCCGTGCTTCAGTTTCAGTTCCTGTTCATGGCTCTCGCCAAACACCCGCTGCCCTTCCTCGTAGGCCGCCTCAATATACTCATTGGGATGGTATTTGCTGATGGCTACGAGTCGAACCTCCTGCGGAAGTGTGTCGAGAATGCGCTTCAGGTTTCCTTTAACGTCGTACATGGGCTATTGTTCGTATTCAGGGGTAGCGTCCGACTGCTTGTCCTTGCCATATTCAAACACATCCATGAGGGTGGTCTCGGCAACAGAGGCGATGACATAGTCGATCATCGTACCACTCATCACTTCGTCGATGTTTCTGACGGCCCCATTAAGGGTGCCTGCGTTGACGAGGTAGTTCACGTTAGAGCGTTTTTCCTTTTCAGTCTTCTCGTCGATGGTGATAAACTGCAGCTTCGTCTTATACCAGCGGTCGGCCATCTCCTCGTCGCTGAAGAATATCTCTTTGTAGGGCGCTATCTTGATGTCCTTGATGTCGAACTCGCCGCTAATGTAGGCCGACATCTCTTCCATGATACGCTGCTCGGCCTCTGTAAAGCTCAGGGCGTCAATGGTATATGTTTCTGTAACCTTCTTCTGAAGGCCATCCTCCATGACCTTCTCGTACTGGATTTTACACTCAAACCAGATTGCTGTTCTTGATCTCATGTTGTTAATGTTCTGTTATGTTTTCTATTCTTTTTCTTTCTCTTTTTCTTTGTCGCTCATCTGCTTCTTCAGCTTGGCGGATATCTGGTCGATAATCTCGCCGGCAATCAGCTGACTGCGCGATTCTGACAGTCCGGCCTGCTGGCCCAGTTCCACCTGAGACTTGACGAGCTCTTCCAACGTAGACTGACTTCCGGCCCTGAAGTTCTTCTCTGTAGAATTCATGTGCTCGTTGTTATAGATGTCCGACATTATTTCGTTGGCCTTACGGGTGAACTGCTTGCGGAATATTTGTTCGGCCTTAGCCTGGTAAACCTTCATTTGCTGCTCGTCGACCTTTCCGACTGTCGAGTCAGGAGTTGCGCTGGAATCTAATTCCGGATAGTAGCCGTCGTCCTCGAATTCATCCTCCATATCGGTTTTCGGAGCAGGCTTCACATACTCGATGTCCTCTCGTTCAGGTATGAGAGTAAAGTACAAACCTACCGCACAGGCCGTAATCAGCAGGGCTGCCACCAAAGAGATGATCGAGCGACGGGCATTCTGTCTGTCGCCAATGGCCTTCTTCATCTCCTCAGGCGTCTGATAGCGCTTGTCTGGATCTTCGGCTGTCGCCTTTTTGATGATACCCTTCAGTTCCAAGGGAATCTCCGACTGCTGATAGAGGTACTCTAAGAATTTACCAATGGAATAGATATCGGAACGGGCATCGACGACACCCTCCTCTAACACTTCGGGGGCAATAAAAGAAATGCAGTCGCCATAAAGCTGCTCCTGATTCTTGATGGCTTTATATTCTGAACCGTGAAAAACCAGCATGACGGCATTATCGCCTTTGCGTGCCAACATATTGCTGGGAGCATAGCATACTTGGAAGATGCCCTGCTCGTGAAGTTTCGAGGTGATATCAAGCAAATCGTCAATCGTCGTACGGATAAATCCCTTACCTGCAACAACGGCGGGATTATCCTCCAACAGCCGTTCAAAAGTGCGATAGCTACCTGGACCTACGCTGACACCATAGATACCTGCGCTGTCAGTCGTAAGGGTGAACGGAAGCTGGTGCTTATGGTTAAACTTTTTGCTATGCTCACTATCGGCTGTAATGGCGTCACAGAACAAGAGGCTGTCCTTAAGGTCGTTTCTTAAATCAACGACGTTTTCGTATTTGCCATTCACCATTTTTTTATAGAACTGACCGAACGGCATACTTTCCTTGCCCATTGCAGCTCCATTTCTTGATTCAAGCAATTCTTCGTAATTCATCTTGTCGCATTTTAATAATTTCGTGCAAAAGTACACATAAATTCCGAAAAAACGCACGTTTTAAAAAAAAATTCGTAACTTTGCACGGTTTTAGACAAAAAGGAATCAATAAACAGACAAAATATTTAAACGAGAAATGCCTGAAATATCCGTTCGAGGTCACGAGATGCCAGAGTCGCCAATCAGGAAATTGGCACCACTTGCTGCCGCTGCTAAGAAGCGTGGCACTAAGGTTTATCACCTGAATATCGGCCAGCCCGACTTGCCCACGCCACAAGTGGGACTTGACGCATTAAAGCAGATAGACCGAGATATCCTGGAGTATTCACCATCACAAGGATACCTTAGCTATCGTGAGAAGTTGGTCAGCTATTACGCCAAGTATAACATTAACGTTAATGCCGATGACATTATCATCACCTCGGGAGGTTCCGAAGCGGTATTGTTTGCGTTTCTCTCATGCCTGAACCCTGGTGACGAGATTATCGTTCCTGAGCCTGCCTACGCCAACTACATGGCATTCGCCATCAGCGCAGGAGCCAAAATTCGCACGATTGCCACCACGATTGAAGAAGGATTCTCACTGCCCAAGGTGGAGAAGTTCGAGGAGCTGATCAATGAGCGTACAAGGGCCATCATGATTTGCAACCCCAACAATCCTACTGGATATCTGTATACCCGCAGGGAAATGAATCAGATTCGCGACTTGGTGAAGAAGTACGACCTGTATCTGTTCTCCGACGAGGTGTATCGCGAGTATATCTATACGGGTTCGCCCTACATCTCTGCCTGCCATTTAGAGGGCATTGAGCAGAATGTGATTCTCATCGACTCCGTATCAAAGCGCTATTCAGAATGCGGTATACGTATTGGTGCACTCATTACCAAGAACGTAGAGGTACGTAAGGCCGTCATGAAATTCTGCCAGGCCCGCCTGTCACCTCCTCTTATTGGTCAGATTGTGGCCGAAGCTTCTTTGGATGCGCCTGAAGAGTATTATCGTGATGTCTACGATGAATATGTGGAGCGACGCAAGTGTCTCATCGACGGACTGAACCGCATTCCTGGCGTATATTCACCCATACCGATGGGCGCATTCTACACAGTAGCCAAGCTGCCTGTAGATGATTCCGAGAAGTTCTGCCGTTGGTGTTTGGCTGAGTTCAACTATGAAGGCGAAACGGTCATGATGGCTCCCGCAGCTGGATTCTATACCACTCCTGGTGCTGGCATCAATCAGGTTCGTATTGCTTACGTCCTGAAGAAAGAGGACTTGGAACGAGCTCTCGTCGTGCTTCGGAAAGCGCTTGAAGCCTATCCGGGCCGAATCAATGATGAACCGAACAACTTTTAAGCTGATTCATTGAACCTACCACTATTTATAGCACGTCACATCTATAGTGACCAGGGGGACGGCCGCAAAGTAAGTCGTCCGGCTATTCATATAGCTACCGTTGGTGTGGCCATCGGACTGGCTGTGATGATCATAACTGTCAGCGTAGTGTTAGGGTTTAAGCACACCATCCGCGACAAAGTCGTTGGATTCGGCAGCCATATTCAGGTCATGAACATTCGTTCACTGAATACTGCCGAGAACTATCCCATCTGTATTGACGACAGCACAATGGCAGCCATCGATTCCATTGAGGGCATCAGTCATGTTCAACGCTACGCTTTGACGCAGGGTATTCTGAAAACTGACGACGACTTTCTGGGGGTTGCTTTCAAAGGCATAGGACCTGAATATAAGCTTGACTACCTGAAGGAACATCTCGTGGATGGGCAGATACCTCAGTTCAGCGACTCAGCCAGTACCTGGAACATCCTGATTTCGCAAACGATGGCCAACAAGCTGAAAATCAAAACCGGCGACCGCATCTTTGCTTATTTCATAGATGGTGAAGACGTTCGTTCCCGTCGTTTCACGATTTCAGGTATCTATCAGACGAATATGACTCGCTTCGACGAGACCATTTGTTATACCGATCTGTATTCTGTCAATAAACTGAACGGATGGTTTGAGGGACAATGTTCGGGGGCAGAACTGCTGGTTGATGATTTCGATTACCTCGAACACACCTATTTTAATATTATATATAAGGTGAACCGTACTATGGACCGGTATAACCAGTCATTCTCATCGCAGACTATCTACGAAGCCTACCCGCAGATATTCACCTGGCTCGAACTGCTCGACATCAATGTGTGGATTATTCTCGGATTGATGATTTGTCTGGCTGGTATCACTATGACAAGTGGACTGCTCATCATCATTCTTGAACGAACCTCAATGATTGGTATACTTAAAGCCATCGGGTCGAGGAATCGCACCATCAGACATACGTTCCTCTGGTTCTCATTCTTCATCATTGGCCGCGGACTCTTGATTGGCAACATACTTGGAATTGGTATTGTGTTACTTCAGAAATACACAGGAATCGTCACGCTCGACCCTCAAACCTACTATGTAAGTGAGGCTCCCATGGAACTAAATATTCCGCTAATTGTGATCTTAAACATAGCTACCCTAATTGTCACCATTTCTGTCCTGATTATACCAAGTTTCTTCATTTCGCACATCCATCCAGCAAAATCTATGCGCTACGAGTAAAAAAATGCACAAAAAACTTGCGGATGTGCAAAAAACAATGTACCTTTGCACAAAATTTCAAAAAATGTGCAATGGACACAGCGTCAAGCTTCAATAATTATATACAGAAAGTTATTGTAGAAAACTGGAATCATGACGCCTTGACAGACTATCAAGGTGTGACATTACAGTTCCACGATGTCGCCAGGAAAATTGAGAAACTCCATATCCTGTTCGATAATGCAGGCATACAGCAGGGGGACAAAATTGCCATCTGCGGCCGTAATTCCGCCCATTGGGCAGTAGCCTTCTTAGCTACACTCACTTATGGTGCAGTAGCAATCCCTATCCTTCATGAGTTCAACGCCGAGCAAATACACAACATCGTTAATCATTCAGAAGCAAAGCTGCTCTTTGTTGGCGACTTCATCGTGAAGACCATCAAGGCTGATGAGATGCCGGCGTTGGAAGGTATTATCAATCTTCCCGACTTCTCGCTTTTTGTTTCACGTTCCGAGAAGCTTGACTATGCCCGTGAACATCTTAATTTGATGTTTGGAAGCAAGTATCCCTGTGCTTTCCGCGCAGAGCATGTTGACTACCATCATGACGACCCTGATGAGCTGGCGCTTATCAACTACACCAGCGGAACTACAGGTTTCTCAAAGGGTGTCATGCTGCCTTATCGTGCATTGTGGGGCAACCTTGACTTCTGCATGCGACGTCTGCCCGTTAAGCCGCAGGATAATGTGCTGTCCATTCTGCCTATGGCTCACATGTATGGCATGAGCATAGAGTTCCTCTACGGTTTCTGCCGCGGCTGTCACCTCTTCTTTCTCACCCGTCTGCCATCGCCCGCCATTATTGCCGAGGCCTTCGCTACCATCAAGCCGGCCATCGTCATCTCCGTGCCATTGGTGGTTGAGAAGATTATACGCAAAAGGGTGTTTCCGAAGATTCAGAACAACCGTATGCGACTGCTGCTGCAAATGCCGGTTATCTCGAAGAAGGTTAAGGAGAAGATATGCGAGCAGGTCTATCAGGCCTTTGGCGGACGTGCCTACGAGGTCATCGTCGGCGGTGCAGCCCTGAGTCGTGAGGTAGAACAGTTCCTGGTCAATATCGGCTTCCCCATTACTGTTGGCTATGGAGCTACCGAGTGTGCTCCTCTCATCAGCTATAGTGACTATAAGGACTTCATCCCTGCCTCCTGCGGTACTCCTGTCGACCACATGGAAGTACGAATTGACTCTGCCGACCCAGAGAACACTCCGGGTGAGATACTTGCACGAGGCACCAATGTCATGCTTGGATACTACAAGAACGAAGAGGCCACCCGACAGGCACTCGATGCCGACGGATGGTATCATACAGGTGATCTCGGCACCATGGCTCCAGACGGCCACATCTTTATTATTGGTCGCATCAAGAACATGTTGCTCGGACCCAGCGGACAGAACATCTATCCCGAGGAGATTGAAGACCTGCTCAACTCCATGCCTATGGTCAGCGAAAGTCTCGTCGTACAGCGCGACAACAAGCTCGTGGCACTCGTCTATCCCGACAAGGACGAGATTGTGGCCTTTGGCCAGGATGAGTTGAAGGCTATCATGGAGCAGAATCGCGTAGAACTCAACCAGCGACTGCCGCATTACAGCCGCATCACAGAGATTCAGCTCCAGGAGGAAGAGTTTGCCAAGACCCCTAAAAAGAGTATAAAACGTTACCTATATCAATAATATGGAGAATATACCAAGTTTTAATGCGCTGCTTGAGAAATCCATCATCGACAATTGGAATCTCGACGCACTGACCGATTTCAAGGGACAGACCCTGCAATACCACGATGTGGCGCGTAAGATAGAAAAACTCCACATCCTGTTTGAGAACTCCGGAGTCGTAAAGGGTGACAAGATTGCACTCTGCGGGCGCAACTCCAGCCAATGGGCAGTAGCTTTTATTGCCACACTCACATACGGAGCTGTTGCTGTACCCATACTCCATGAGTTCAACGCCGAACAGATTCATAATATTGTCAATCACTCGGAAGCTAAGCTGCTCTTCGTCGGCGACCACGTGGCCACCATCATCGATCCGCAGCAGATGCCCAATCTGGAGGGAATCATCAACAATCCCGACTATTCACTCATGGTGAGCCGTACCGACAAGCTTACCTATGCCCGTGAGCACCTTAATGAGCTCTACGGCAAGAAGTTCCCCAAATACTTCCGCAAGGAACACGTTCATTATTATCACGAAGAATCGCCTGACGAACTGGCACTCATCAACTACACCAGCGGAACTACCGGCTTCTCTAAGGGTGTCATGCTACCCTACCGTGCCTTGTGGTCGAACTACGACTTTGCTGAGGATGTGCTGGGTAAGACCATCAAGTCGGGCGACCGCGTCATCTCCATGCTTCCTATGGCTCACATGTATGGCATGGCCTTTGAGTTCATCTTCGAATTCCTCCACGGTTGCCACGTCTACTACCTGAACCGCGTACCATCGCCCGCTATCATCGCTCAGGCCTTGGCCGAGATCAAGCCCGTTATCGTGATTGCCGTGCCGCTCATCATCGAGAAGATTATCCGCAAGAAGGTATTCCCGAAGATTCAGAACAACCGTATGCGACTGCTGCTGCAGATGCCCGTCATCTCAAAGCGTGTGCGCCAGATGATCTGTCAGGAAGTGCTCAAGGCTTTCGGAGGCCA
The DNA here is from genome assembly GCA_902794405.1 of uncultured Prevotellaceae bacterium. Classification (GTDB taxonomy): domain Bacteria; phylum Bacteroidota; class Bacteroidia; order Bacteroidales; family Bacteroidaceae; genus Prevotella. The sequence goes on along the minus strand of CADBHI010000041.1, from coordinate 8,199 downwards.
GATGTATGAAGTCATCATCGGTGGTGCTGCCCTCAATCAGGAAGTGGAACAGTTCCTCAAGCGCATCGACTTCCCCTACACCGTCGGCTATGGTGCTACCGAGTGTGCCCCCATCATCTGCTATGCTGACTGGCATTCCTTTGCCCCAGGTTCCTGCGGTCGTGCCGCCCGCCACATGCAGGTCAAGATCAACTCTCACGACCCAGAGAACGTACCTGGAGAAATTCTTGCCAAAGGCCCCAACGTCATGCTTGGCTACTACAAGAATCCAGAAGCTACAGCTGAGACGCTCGACCGTGACGGCTGGTATCACACAGGTGACCTCGGCACTATGGATGCTTACGGCAACGTCTACATCAACGGACGTAGTAAGAACATGCTGCTCGGCCCCAACGGACAGAACATCTATCCAGAGGAAATCGAAGACAAACTCAATTCCTTGGCAATGGTTGTTGAGAGCATCGTCGTGCAGCGTGACAACAAGCTCGTCGCTCTCGTCTATCCCGATATGGAGGAGGCCAAGAACCTCAATCTCAGTCCCAACGATCTGAAGGGCATCATGGAGCAGAACCGCAATGGACTGAACCAGATGCTTCCTGCCTACGAGAAGATTACGGAGATTGAAATCCGTGAAGAGGAGTTTGAGAAGACGCCAAAGCGAAGCATTAAGCGCTACCTTTACACATAGGAAAGGAAAAGACCGCTACATTAGCGTACGGTCATGTGGAAACATCCCTGTTTGACTTCGTACTTGATGTAGCAGCGGCCTTGCTGGCGCATATCACGCAATACTTCTGAGAGAACATATTTTAGCGTATCGTTACGAACTTGCCTACGCGGAGGACCATCTGGCGATTCCACAGTTTCATAACGGTTATAGCATATATCAAAGGTTGTGCCATAGAGATGACAAGAATTCTCTGTGGCATTTCCATTGAAACGACGCAGCCTGACAACATCTTCCTCCGTGCGAAGAACACTTGTAACGATCAGCCGATGCAAAGGAACTCCTTTTATATATAATGAATCGTAGAACGCCTGACCGATGTCCTGTAGTAGCACGGCAGCACGAGGAACAAGATAGGGAATGCTTTGACGCAGGTTGTCTACATGGTAATAAGGCGAACTGGCTATGTAGACGAGTTCCCGCTTGCGAGCTTCTGCATCGGAACGGTCCTTAACGGGTGACACGCCCCATTGCTTAGCAGCAGTCAATTGCACGGCATTGGTATCTGGAAAGGCACTTTTGTAGTCTGGTACGCTTTTTATACGATGGAACTTTCCTTTATGATCGGCAATTCTGGTTACCTCAACAGGGCTGACCTCAGCAGCTTCTGGTTCGGCAGAACGAGCCACATTAGGAAACACCCATCTCACAAGAGCCAACATAAGGGTAACGACCATAAACCCCTGTAAATATCTCTTTTTCGTTAGTTTCATGAAAAAATTCTGTTTCAGAGTGCAAAGATACGAATATTTTGCGTAACTTTGCAAGCAAATTTAAAAATTCTACTGAAGATTGATAGAGAAGCATATTGTACTTGAAGACATCAACGCAATGGCATTCTATGGCGTTGGCAATAATCATCTGCAGATGATACGTTCGTTTTACCCTAAGCTACGTATCGTTGCACGGGACAATGTGATACGTGTTTTAGGCGATGAGGAGCAGATTGCCATGTTTGAAGGGTCTGTAGAACAAATACGTCGTCATATCCTGAAATTCAATTCAATACAAGAAGAAGACATTCTTGATATCATTAAAGGAAAGCAATGTCGGGAGATACCTGAAGACGTGGTTGCGTACACGATGTCTGGTCGTCCAATAAAGCCTCGCTCTGAGAATCAGAAGAAACTGATCGATGCCTACAAAAACAATGACATGGTGTTTGCCGTCGGTCCGGCTGGAACGGGAAAGACTTATCTGTCAATAGCTTTGGCCGTGAAAGCATTGAAGGACAAGACGGCCAAGAAGATTATCTTATCACGTCCGGCAGTAGAGGCTGGCGAGAAACTGGGATTCCTGCCAGGAGACATGAAGGACAAGATTGACCCCTACCTTCAGCCCTTGTACGACGCACTGGAGGATATGCTCCCCCAGGTAAAGCTGCAGGACATGATGGAGAAGCACATCATCCAGATAGCACCATTGGCCTTTATGCGCGGACGAACTCTTTCTGACGCAGTAGTTATTCTCGACGAGGCTCAGAATACGACACCAGCCCAAATCCGCATGTTCCTGACCCGTATGGGATGGAACACCAAGATGATCATCACGGGCGACATGACGCAGATAGACCTGCCGAAGTCGCAGAAGAGCGGACTGGTGGAGGCCTTATATATATTAAAAGAGGTGGAGGGCATCGGCATCGTGGAGCTAGACCGCAAGGACATCGTCCGCCACAAGCTCGTCACGCGCATCGTCAACGCCTACGAACGTTTCGACAAGGCAACAAATAGTGAAATAGTCAAATAGTAAATAGTCAAATAGTCAAATAAAAGATGAAAGCATTAACAAAGACTGATTTCCATTTCGATGGACAGAAAAGCGTATATCATGGTAAGGTACGCGATGTGTATAACATTAACGACGACCTGATGGTAATGGTTGCTACTGACCGCATCTCTGCGTTTGACGTAGTACTGCCTAAGGGCATACCGTTCAAAGGCCAGGTATTAAACCAGATAGCAGCCAAGTTCCTGGATGCTACCACCGACATCTGCCCTAACTGGAAACTGGCTACGCCCGACCCCATGGTGACAGTCGGCCTGAAGTGTGAAGGTTTCCGCGTGGAGATGATCATCCGCTCCATCCTGACTGGTTCTGCTTGGCGCGAATATAAAAACGGATGCCGTGAACTGTGTGGCGTAAAGCTGCCCGACGGCATGAAAGAGAATGAACGCTTCCCCGAGCCTATCATCACCCCGACAACTAAGGCTGACGAGGGCCACGACATGAACATCTCTAAGGAGGAAATCATTGCACAGGGCATTGTTTCGGCCGAGGATTATGCCATCATGGAGGACTATACCCGCAAGATCTTTGCCCGTGGACAGGAGATTGCTGCCAAGCGCGGATTGATTCTTGTAGATACCAAGTATGAGTTCGGCAAACGCGACGGCAAGGTTTATCTCATCGACGAAATACACACCCCCGACTCAAGCCGTTACTTCTATGCTGACGGTTACGAGGAGAAACTGGCCAAGGGCGAGCCCCAGCGTCAGCTTTCTAAGGAGTTCGTTCGTCAGTGGCTCATCGAGCACGACTTCATGAACGAGCCTGGACAGGTGATGCCTGAAATTACCGATGAGTATGCCGAGAGCGTTTCTGACCGCTATATCGAGCTGTACGAAAACATCGTCGGCGAAAAGTTTGACAAGGCGACTGAAGAAGGTGACATCGCCGCCCGCATTGAGAAGAACGTCAGCGAGTGGTTGAAGACCAGATAGCCCCCACCCCATTCACCCATTCCCCATTAGCCCCATGAGCTACCAACAAGAAAAGATCAAGCCCTACGACAACGGTGAGAAAACCGCACAGGTGGAACAGATGTTCGATAACATTGCTCCCACCTATGACCAGCTGAACCATCGGCTGTCGTGGGACATTGACCGGGCATGGCGACGCAAGGCCATCAAGCAATTGGCGCCCTATCATCCTGAGACAATGCTTGACATCGCCACAGGGACTGGCGACTTTGCCATATTGGCAGCTCAGATGCTGAATCCCCGTCAGCTCATTGGAGCCGACATCAGCGAAGGGATGATGCAGAAAGGCCGGCAGAAGGTAAAAGAATTGGGGCTCAACCATGTTATCTCGTTTGCCAAGGAAGACTGCCTACATCTGAGTTATGACGACGAGTCGTTCGACGCTGTGACAGCAGCCTTTGGCATACGCAACTTTTCCGACCTTGACCGAGGATTGCGTGAGATGCACCGTGTACTGAAAAAGGACGGACATCTGAGCATTGTTGAGCTGACAACGCCAGTCTCATTTCCAATGAAGCAGCTGTTCCATGTCTACTCACACACGGTATTGCCTGTCTACGGACGACTGATCAGCAAGGACGCCAGTGCCTACACCTACCTGACGAAGACCATTGAGGCTTTTCCACAAGGAGAGCTGATGATAGACATACTCAGGAAAGCTGGCTTTAGTGAAGCCTCCTTCAGTCGCCTGACTTTTGGAATCTGCACCATGTATTTTGCAACCAAATAAAAACTTTGACTATGGACAAATATGGATTAATTGGCTACCCATTAGGACACTCATTCTCCATCAGCTATTTTAACCAGAAATTTGCTGACGAGGGAATCAATGCCAAGTACGAGAACTTTGAGATTGAAAACATCGACCAGCTACAGGAAGTACTCGACATGAATCCTGATCTTCGAGGCCTGAATGTCACCATCCCCTATAAGGAGAAAGTGATTGAGTATCTGGACAGCATCACTCCTGAGGCACAATCCATCGGCGCTGTCAACGTCATCCGTGTGACGCACGAAGGCAAGAAAATCAAATTGAAGGGGTACAACAGCGACGTCATCGGCTTTACGAAGAGTATTGAACCGATGCTCGACAAGAAATGGCACCAGAAGGCACTCATACTGGGCACTGGCGGTGCATCGAAAGCCATCAATTATGGTCTGAAGTCATTAGGGCTGGAAACGGTTTTCGTCAGTCGCTATCAGCGCCCGGGCACCATTCAGTATGAACAGATAACCCCGGAGGTTGTCCGTGAATACAATGTCATTGTGAATTGTACCCCATTGGGCATGTATCCTCATACGGACGAGTGTCCATTGCTGCCATACGAGGCTATGGATTATCATACCATTCTCTATGACCTGATCTATAATCCCGATGAGACGCTCTTCATGAAGCGAGGTCGCGAACATGGTGCCGAAGTGAAGAACGGTCTTGAGATGCTGCTCTTGCAGGCTTTCGTCTCATGGGAGTTCTGGCACGAACAAAAGTAACAGTAACAGAAGCATGTCAACCCCTAAGTACGACGAACAGATTAATCAACTTACTCAGCGTTACAATGCAGCCATTAGTAACCTGGAGCATGAGTACGACCTTGAAAGCAGTCGCTCATGGATGACCATGAGTACCAGTCAGCTGAAGCGTAACTACTCGGCACGCTACACCAGTTTGGTAAAAGATTATCGCAACGATTGTCGTCAGATTCTGGCAAATATTGAATCGGCGAATCCATCATGGGCAAAGGCACGCCGTTTATGGTCAAAGGTCTTCATCATAGGCATCATCATGCTTTTGGGCGGATGTATGTATGCCCTTCCTTCTGACGAACCTTCCGGAAAAGCCTCTGGTGTGATGAACTCGGAAGAGGCAACATACTGGAATGCTGAGAATATTCCCATACCCTACCTGCAGGATGCCAGCCAATACGTGTCTAATCCTGATGGTGTCCTGTCTGCCGAAGCCGTCAACCGTATGAACGCAACACTTCGACAGCTTGAGGACAGCCTCGACGTTCAGTCGGTGGTCATCGTTGTCAATCACATTGAAAACGACGATCCATTCCGCATGGCACAGGATGTCGGCAACCGCTATGGCGTAGGACGTCAGGATCGCGGCCTTGTCATTGTGGTTGGCTACGAGGACCATAGCATCAACATATCTCCAGGACGTAGCTTGGAAGCTGACCTGACTGACGCTGAGTGTCGTCATCTTCAACAGCAATACGTCATTCCCGCCATGCGTGCTCAGATGCCCGACAGTGGCATGATCTATCTGGTAGATGCCGTCTACTCCACATTGCAGCAAAAGGAAATGCCGGTGATGACGGCACTCAAGAGTCCAAGCAATAATGAGGACGACGAGGTATTGACAGTCATGGGCATCTGCATGTTACTGTTTATTGGCTGGTGCGTGTTTTTCGCATCCCTCAACAACAAGTATCAATGGCTGGGATTCTTAGGCAGTGCCCATTTGTTGGGCAATCCCTTTATCGAACATAGCAGAGGCGTCTACGTCGGAGGCGGAGGCTTTGGTGGCGGACGCGGCTTTGGCGGTGGCGGAGGCATCAGCGGAGGCTCCTTTGGCGGAGGCTCGTTCGGAGGCGGTGGTGCCACGTCACGATGGTAACTGATAAACAAATAATGAATATAAACTTTAAACATCGAAGATTATGAAAATGAGCAAATCTCTTATCGGAATTATTGCTGCCGTCGTCATCATTGGCGGATGGGCAGTTAGTGCTTACAACGGTATGGTTGGCGTTCAGGAGGAGGCTACTACCGCTTTGGCCAATGTGCAGTCGGCCTATCAGCGTCGTGCTGACCTCATTCCCAACCTTGTAGAGACCGTCAAAGGCTATGCCGCACACGAGCAGGGAACGTTCGAGGCCGTAGTCAACGCTCGTGCTAAGGCTACTCAGATTACACTCGACCCCACGAACCTCACTCCCGAGAAGCTGCAGGAATTCCAGAAGGCTCAGGGAGAGCTGGGCTCAGCACTCGGCCGACTCATTGCCGTGCAGGAGAACTATCCCGACCTGAAGGCTAACGAGAACTTCAAGGACCTGCAGGTGCAACTGGAAGGTACTGAGAACCGCATCAACGAAGCCCGCAATAAGTTCAATGCTGTGGTGCAGAATTACAACGTCGTCATACGTTCGTTCCCCAAGAACATCCTGGCTGGCATGTTCGGTTTCGACAAGATGACAAAGTTCGAGGCTGACGCCGATGCCCAGAAAGCTCCCCAAGTAAAATTCTAACCGTCAAGTATGTTGCTGTGCCACAGCAACACCCCAAACAACGCTTATGGACAACCGTTACATGCAGCGTGGCGTCTCAGCCGCCAAGGAAGATGTACATGCTGCCATCAAGAACATCGACAAGGGCCTCTATCCGCAGGCCTTCTGCAAGATTATTCCCGACATCTTAGGCGGCGACCCTGAGTATTGCAACATCATGCACGCCGACGGGGCTGGCACCAAGTCAAGCCTGGCCTACATGTACTGGAAGGAGACGGGCGACCTCTCTGTCTGGAAAGGCATTGCACAGGACGCCATCGTCATGAATACCGACGACCTGCTCTGTGTAGGTGCCGTCGACAACATTCTCGTTTCGAGCACCATTGGGCGCAACAAGATGCTGGTGCCGGGCGAAGTCATCTCAGCCATTATCAATGGTACTGACGAACTGTTGGCCGAACTCCGGGAGATGGGCATCGGTATCTACCCAACAGGTGGTGAGACTGCCGACGTAGGCGACCTCGTGCGCACCATCATTGTCGACTCTACCGTCACCTGCCGCATGAAGCGCAGAGACGTCATCGACAATGCCAACATCCGTCCAGGCGACGTCATCGTAGGTCTGTCATCTACTGGACAGGCTACATACGAACAGCGCTACAACGGTGGCATGGGCTCCAACGGCCTAACCTCGGCCCGCCACGACGTCTTTGCCAAATACCTCGCCGAGAATTATCCTGAGAGCTACGATCACGCTGTCCCTGACGACCTCGTCTACAGCGGCAAGTACCGACTGACGGACGTGGTCGACGGTTCTCCCGTCGACGCCGGCCAGCTGGTGCTCTCCCCTACCCGCACCTACGCCCCGGTCATCAAGCGCCTCCTCGACGAACTACGTCCCGAAATCCACGGAATGGTTCATTGCACAGGCGGCGCACAGACCAAGGTGCTCCACTTCGTAGGCGACAACTGTCGCGTCGTCAAGGACAACATGTTCCCAGTTCCCCCGCTGTTCCGTGCCATCCAAGACTGCTCAGGCACTGACTGGCGTGAGATGTATCAGGTATTTAACATGGGTCACCGCATGGAAATCTATGTTCGTCCTGAGGTGGCCGATCAGGTGATAGCCATCAGCAAGTCGTTCAACATCGACGCCCAGGTAGTAGGTCACATAGAAGAAGGTCCCCGCTCGCTGACTATCCAAAGTGAATTCGGAACCTTCAACTACTGATACGCAGTCTCGTATTAATATTTCCAAAACCCGCCGCCTTTTACGCAAAAGACGGCGGGTTTTAAATTACTGCGGCTCCCCGTCCCTCTTAGTGCCGGGGCTCCTCCCTAAACTCCCCGCCCCTTTAAAGGGGTGGGGAGATGCGCGGCGTAAGCCGATTCTTCACTCTTCACTTTTCACTCATCACTCGGCTCACTGCGGCTCCCCTCCCTCGGGAGGGGTTGGGGTGGGGCTTCCCAGGATTTT
>CADBHI010000040.1 GCA_902794405.1 uncultured Prevotellaceae bacterium | reverse complement strand
TTCCGGAATGAGTCCTTCACCTGAACCGTTAACAATAGTGTTGTTTTGGAGGTTAAGAACTTTCGGGAAGCCAAGAGCATCGCATTTCAGGCCTTCAACCTCCCTCTCGCCAGAGTAGGTGAGTGTCACCTGCGAGCCACTCTCAACACCAGTGGTTGTAACTCCCGTGGGGGTGAGAGACCAGTTTGTAATGTCGTCAGTGCCATCCTTCATCTTCACCGTGTAGGAGGAGTGTATCACTGCCCACGCACTCGTTGCCGCCGTCATCAGCAGCACGAGCAGAGATAGTAGTCTTGTTTTTCTCATAACTAATGATTTTAATAAGTTGTTATTAAATATGTAATAATTATTTTGGTTTAGTCAATGCTGCGGTTAAGATACGAATAATTTTCGAAATGCAGACCATTTCCCTATACTTTTTCACCTTTTTTTGCATTTCCCCAGCTGTTGGCGTACACACAGGTTTTTGTTGAGGTCACACGGAAAGCACGGAAGGTTTAGCTCGACGGCCCGGAGGGGAAAGTCAAAGCACAGAAAGACTATAAGACCTTAAATCTTCACTAATCTAACTAAAATGCGCAGCTACTCCCCACCCCTATAGGGGCGGGGGCGGGGGCGGGGTAGAACACAAAAAGTCACACGGAAAGCACGGAAGGTTTAGCTCGACGGCCCGGAGGGGAAAGTCAAATCACAGAAAGTTTGGAACCTTAAATCTTTATTAATCTCACAAAAATTGTTACTTACCCAGACCTTTCACCCCGCCCCCAGCCCCGCCCCTTAAGGGGTGGGGAGTTGTGGGAGGTATCCCCGCCCCTTAAAGAGGGGTGGGGAGAAGCAGAACTTAACTTTCTGTGCTTTCTGTGATTTGACTTTCCCCTCCGGGCCGTCGAGCTAAACCTTCCGTGTGACAGTATTTTGTGTCTGATTTGTGAAGATTTAAGGTTCCACTATCCACTATCCACCATCCACTATCCACCATCCACCATCCACCATCCACTATCCACTATCCACCATCCACCGTCCACCATCCACTATCCACCTTCCACTATCCACCATCCACGCTAAAAAAAACGAAAAAGTGTGCCCCTCTGCCCCCAAATGAGGTTAATTAACTGTTTTTCAGGTGTTTATTTGGGGGCACACTTGCCTAAAAGTGTGCCCCCAAGGTGCCCCCTGGGTGCCCCCCAAAAAATTTCAACAACAGCGTTTGCGTATACGCGAACGGTTGTTTGGGCGTACGCAAACGGTTGTTCGGGTATACGCAAACGGTTGTTTGGGCGTACGCAAACGGTAATAACTCGGTGCTAAACTCCCCGAAACTCGGTGCCTTTTCCTACTTTAGAGGCACCAAATTTTTCAAAAAGGGGCTTTGGGGGGCACCCAGGGGGCACCCAGGGGGCACACTTTTTGGCCTACAGTGCCCCCTCCAACATACATATAATCAGTGTGTTAGGTCAAATAGGGGCACAGGGGGCACACTTTTTTCTGTTTCCACGCGGAATGTATAGGTCACACAAAAGGTTTAGGTCACACGGAAATCACGGAAATCACAGAAAGTTTGGAACGTTAAATCTTCAATAATCTCGTAAAAAATGTTACTTACCCAGACCTTTCACCCCGCCCCCAGCCCCGCCCCTTAAGGGGTGGGGAGTTATGGGAGGTATCCCCGCCCCTTAAAGAGGGTGGGGAGAAGCAGAACTTAACTTTCTGTGCTTTCTGTGCTTTCCGTGTGACAGTATTTTGTGTCTGATTTGTGAAGATTTAAGGTTCCACCATCCACCATACACTATCCACCATCCACTATCCACCATCCACCATCCACCATCCACCATCCACCTTTTTCAAGTGGTAACGTCGGCCATAAGGTCGCGGCGGCCAATGAGGCTGAAGATAGTGATGCGGTTATCCTCGTTCAGGATACGCAGCGTGCGCAGCACCTCACCTAAGGTGGAACCGCTGGTGGTCACGTCGTCGATGACCAGCACGTTCTGCTGCCGGATCGTCTGACAAAGCTCCTCGTCGGCCTTCGTGGAGAATCGAAGGAACTGTGTCATATAGGGGCGGAAACGGCTCTTCTTAACGTCCTTGGCGATGGTGAAGTAGTCCTTCCGGTGAATCAGGTCGAGCATGTGGCCAATCTGCTGGCGCACCTCCTCCTTCTGTGCCTCCGTGTATCGCGGGCGGCCATTCTCGAGCACATCGTCGAGATACGCCTCCGTGAAAGCATCCATATCGAAGAAGATATTGGCTGGCAGGTTCTTCACCAGTTCCATTTTGCGCAGCGTGGGCTGGGCGAAGCGGTAGATGTAGCGCAGCATATAGTTGTTGACGCGGCTCGATGACTGTGGCATCACCACGAGGTCGTAGTCATAGAGATTGATGCGACGATTCAGGTTGTTTACCGCTTTCTGGATGAACTGCGTCAGGTTAGGGTCGTCCTGCAAGCGCTGGGTAAACTTCACGTACTTGATGAATGCCGAGCGGACGCTGCCGTCCACCTCATCGCCAAACTCATAGCCGTAGTAGAAGCACTTGCCGAAAGCCTCCACCTGGTAGCCGTCGCCAGTCAGACTGACGATGTCGCCTGTCCCGTCGTGCTCAAAGTCGAACACGAACCGCTGCTGCTCGCTGTCGAATCTTACGCCCATTATCGTACTTTTTATGTTTACGCCTGCAAAGATACGATTTATTTCCGACATTTAGTCGCCTATCGGCGAGAAATCTTTCAAATCTTTCAAATCGAACTGATTTGTGTCTGAGGGCGAACCAGAAAAAGCGGCAACGTCTCCCGACGTGGCCGCTCTTCTTTTTCATAACAATTTAAACACAAATACCTATTAATATAGTACGAAACACTAAAACTATCAATATTATACGAAGCTAATAACTCCTTGTATCGGCTCAGCTGCCGCGTCGGACTTCGGGTCGACGAGTATGTCGCCGCTGGCCTGGGAGTGTATGCTGTCGAGGATTTCGCGAGTGCGCTTATAGGTTGGGGTAGACTCAACGGCGCTGATGACGTCGTCGTTGTCGAGGTCTTCGGGACGGAAGAGGTAGATGTGTGGACGGCGCTTGTAGCGACGCACACCAGCCTCGTTGCCATAGTAGCGACCACGACGCTCTTCGCGTGCAGCGGCCTTCTCCTGCTCCTCGGCAATGCGGTTGGCCTCTTCCTGAGAGTGCTTCTTGAGTCGTGCCTCCATGCCGTCGACGTTGGTGATGCCGAATCCCGTGGCAAGAATGGTGACCTTGACTTTCTTGCCGAGTTCGGGGTCGATGGCAACGCCCCACTTGATTTCGAAGTCGCCGAACTTGTCCATGAAGTCGTTGACGTAGTTCATTTCCTCCATCATGAAGTTGTCGTTGCCCCCCTTTTCTTCGTTGAAGGCGATGGAGAGCAATATCTTCTTGGAGTTGAAGACGTCGTTGTCGTTGAGCAGGGGTGAGTGGAGGGCGTCGTCGATGGCCTTCTTGACACGGTCTTCGCCTTCGCCGTAGCCAGTAGACATGATGGCTACGCCACCGTCCTTAAGAACGGTCCTGACGTCGTTGAAGTCGAGGTTGATGAGTCCGTGGACGGTAATGATCTCGGCAATGGACTTGGCGGCGACGCTGAGCGTGTCGTCGGCCTTGCCGAAGGCGGCCGTCAGCGAGAGGTCGGGATAGATTTCACGGAGGCGCTCGTTGTTGATGACGAGCAGGGCATCGACGTGCTTGGACATCTCCTCTACGCCGTCGAGCGCCTGGTCAATCTTCTTGGCACCCTCGAAGCGGAAGGGGATGGTGACGATACCTACGGTAAGGATGCCCATCTCCTTGGAGACGCGTGCGATGACAGGAGCAGCACCAGTACCCGTGCCGCCGCCCATGCCGGCGGTGATGAAGGCCATGCGGGTGCCGTCGCTCAGCATGGCTTTGATGTCGTCGAGGCTTTCTTCGGCAGCCTGCCTTGCGCGCTCAGGCTTGTTGCCCGCACCGAGTCCTTCGGCACCGAGCTGTAGATGTACGGGCACTGGCGAGTCGTTGAGTGCCTGTGCGTCGGTGTTGCAAAGTACGAAGGTGACATCGTGGATGCCTTCGCGGTACATGTGGTTGACGGCGTTGCCGCCACCGCCACCAACACCGATGACCTTGATAATGCTGTGCTCCTTCTCCGGCTCACCGAAGTCGAGGATATCTAAGTTCTTATCTATCATATTATTATTCGATTTACTGATTTACGATTTACTTTGGACTGATGGTTATTCTTCGTCGCCGGTCATAATCTGCTTACCGAAGTTGATAACCCCCTTCTTGAACTTATTCCACTTAGAGTTCTCGCGACGGATACGCTCGGCCTCGGCAGCCTCGGCTTCAGCTTTCTCGAGGGCTATACGCTCCTCTTCTTCACGGCGCAGGCGCTCTTCCTCCTCAGCCTTTTGTTTCTCGGCCTCAGTACGGACCACGCCTGGTGGCAGGTCGCCGGGCTTACGGGCGGGACGCAGGTCGGCCACGTTTCCAGCGGCAGAGCCACCGGCCACGGGCTTACCCTGATCGAAGAGACCGCGATTGGGATCGATGACGCCGCCTGCGCAGTTGATATCGCCCTTGGCAATGAGTCCGAGAACGGTGTTCATCATGGCGTTGCGAGCCTTGATATCGTCCTGTCCACCAGTAACGGTAAACATGGGGAACTTGGCCACACGCACCTTGTCGATATGAGTATGGTTCTGGAAGGCGCGCTCAATGTTCTTGAGGTTGGAACCACCCCCCGTGAGGATGATACCGCCGAGGAGCTTGTCGTAGTACTCGGAGGGCACCTGATACCAGGCATTCTCTACAATCTCTTCGAGACGTCCCTCGACAATCTCGATGAAGCGACGGCTCTCGACCTGACGGTCGGAGTCGATAGAGTACTTGAGGTTGTTGTCGATATCGTTGTTCTCGGTAAAGGCGGAGGCGTACTTAAGCTTCATCTGCTCAGCATCGCTCTCCTCCATCTGGAGTGTGGCAATGTCCTTGGTGATGTTGGAGCCTCCCAAGGGTATGACGGCGAGATGCCGAAGGATGTTCTTTGAGAAGACCGAAACGGTTGTGGTATCGGCTCCGAGGTCGATGAGCGCACAGCCTGAGCGACGCTCAGCCTCAGTCAGTACGGCGTCGGCGAGAGCCAGCGGTGCGTTGAGCATCTCGGCAATGGAAATGCCTGCAACCTCGAAACACTTGTTCCAGTTCTTATAGAAGGCCTTGCGCTGAAGGATGTTCAGGTAGTTTCCTTCGAGGTGGGTACACTGGATGCCCACGGGATCCTGCTGATACTGAGAATCGACCTTATACTCCTGAACGGCCGTGTCGATGATCTCCTGATCGGGATAGTGCAGGTTGCGGTTCTGGTCGACGAGATTGTCGATCATAGCGTCGGTCACAATGGTGCCTGCGGGCAGGTCCTTCGTGACCACATTGCGGACACCGCGAACCGATTGTCCTCCTACGCCGACATATACTTGCAGAATCTGCGTCTTCAGCTGAGTTTCCAGTTTTGTAACTATTTTCTGCAGGCATTGTGCCGTTTTATCGATGTTGTAAACCACGCCTTTGCGAATGAAGGCCGACGAATCTTCCCTGACGACAGCCAACACCGAGATGCTGCCGTCGAGATTCTTCTGTCCCGCAATACCCGTCACCTTTGACGAGCCAAGTTCAATTGCTACAATAAAATCCTTTGCCACCATATATATTTGACTATTTGACTATTTGACTATTTCACTATTTGACTATTTGACTATTTGACAATTTGACAATTTCACTATTTGACTATTTGGCTATTTGACAATTTATGATTGCCGTTTCTTACAGATGATTTGGTTGTCGAACTCAACGCTGATGCGCTCATAGCGGTTCCAGCCAGCGTGACAGAGTCCGTACTTATAGAATTTGCGCAAGCGTTCCAACTTTTGGGGAATGTCGCGCGGAGCCCCGAGATAAACGATATGATCGCCCACGCGGGGTACCAGTTCGAGCGTACCGTCGGGCAGCACATTCAACTGCTCGGTCTGCTCACACCAGAGCCTGTCGGACTGTATCTGGCAGGCGATCGGTGCCAGCCGTTTCTTAGCATACTGCCGGCTGATGGCACCCGTAGCCACCAACAGATTGCCGGCGAGGCGTGTGTGGGGCAGAATGTCGCCATTCTCGTCCACATAATACTGCTCGCCCTGGGAAGTAATGATATGGAGCACCGGCTGACGCTGGGTCAGGCTGACGCACACATGTCCGTTCTGGGTCTTGTAGCACTCCACCTTTGCCACAAAGGGATTCCTGGATAGCGTATCCTCTATCTGCCGGGTGTTGACAAACTGAAGAGGCTGCGCCAAAGGATAAAGGCGCTGGCGCTCGAGCAGCCGCTTCACCTCGACGGCATTGAGCAGCCCGTTGGTCTGTTCGTCTGCAATGTGAATGTTCACCTCAGTACACACCGTGGCCTTCTCCTGAGGTTGATTGAGGACGGTCATGGCGACTACGAGATATACCACAATGGCTATATCCAACAGGCCGACGACGATATTTCTCCAGTATTCGAACTTCATTACTTATCCTTTCTTTATTCTTTCATTGAGTAGCTTGGTAAGCTGGGGCACCATGTTGTCGAGGTCGCCGGCACCGAGAATGATGAGTACATCGAAATCGCGGCTACGGACATAACTGATGACATCGTCCTTGCGGATGAGCTCACGCTTGACCCCCGGCTTGAGATGGTCGTAGATCAGCTGCGATGTAACGCCTTCTATAGGTTCCTCGCGGGCTGGATATATCTCGGTGAGTATCACCTCGTCGAGCTGGCTCAGGGCCTCGGCAAAATCGAGGTAGAAGTCACGGGTGCGCGTGTAGAGATGGGGCTGGAAGATGGCCGTGATGTGGCGATCCTGATAGAGCTGCCTGATGCTGCGCGCACTCTGGTAGATTTCCTTAGGATGATGGGCATAGTCACTCAGCAGCACCAGCTGCGGGGTCTTGATCTTAAAGTCGAAACGGCGGTCAACTCCACCGTAGGTCTTCATGCCGTAGCGCAGTTCCTCGGCGTTGCAGCCGTTGAGCTGGGCCATAGCCATAGCGGCAATGCCGTTCTCTATATTGATAGGAACGGGCTGCCCTAGGACAATGTTCGGCACGTTCTCTATGGGCGAGATGAAATCGAATGATATCTCGCCGTTTGCAATCTTGATGTTCTCTGCATGGAAATCGCCACTGGAAAGGCTGTAGTCGTAGCGGCGCACGCTGTCGGGGATAGCCTCCTGCATCTCCAGACCCTGATGGATAATAAGTGCACCCTCGGGCTGGATAAGCGTGGTATAGTGGCGGAAACTCTCGAGGTAGGCCTCCTTGGTGCCATAGATATCGAGATGGTCGGGGTCTGTAGAGGTAATCACCGTCATCCAAGGAGTAAGCCAATGGAAAGAACGGTCGAACTCATCAGCCTCGATGACCACGTAGTCGGAGTCGGACAGAATGTAATTAGTGCCATAGTTCTTGGAGATGCCGCCCAGGAAGGCGTTGCAGTCCAGATGGCTCTGGTGCATGATATGGGCACACATGGTCGACGTAGTGGTCTTTCCGTGGGTACCTGCCACACAGAGTCCCTTGTGCGACCTTGTGAGCGTGCCAAGCACCTGAGCACGCTTCTGAACCTCAAACCCATTTTCACGGAACCAGCAGAGCTCCTGATGCTGCTCGGGAATGGCAGGGGTATAGACGACAAGGCACGACTGCTGCTGCTTGCAGGCATAGGGAATCTCGTTGATGTTCTCCTCATAATGAATCAGCATGCCCTCACACTCCAAACGGCGTGTCAGCTCGCTGGGGGTCTTGTCGTAGCCAGCCACCACGACACCCCGCTTCAGGAAATAGCGGGCCAGGGCGCTCATTCCGATGCCGCCGATGCCAATGAAATAGATGGCTAACAATTGATTGATATTATTCTCTTTGTTGTTCATTCCTTACAATATTAAGCATTCGCCAGTTTGATTACTTCCTTTGCAATGATTTCGGCAGAATCAGGCAAGGCCAGCTTCAGCACGTTCTCGCTGAGAGACTTCAACTTGGCTTCATCATTCACAGTCTTGACTGCCAACTGCAGCAGCACATCAGGCGCTTCGGCATCCTTCACGTAAAGGGCGGCGTCGCGGTCGGCCAGAGCCAAGGCGTTCTTGGTCTGGTGGTCTTCAGCCACATTGGGACTCGGCACCAGGATGACAGGCTTACCGATCAGGCAGAACTCGCTGATGCTGCTGGCACCGGCACGGCTGATAACAAGATCAGCGGCACGATAGGCCATTCCCATATCGGTAATGAAGTCGGTAACCTTCAGATTAGGAATCTTACGATTTCCCAACCGTCTCTGTATATCGTTGAAATAGTATTTACCCGTCTGCCACATGAACTGGATGTCGCTCGATTCTACTTCGTCGAGATGACGGAGGATGCTCTCGTTGATAGTACGGGCTCCGAGACTGCCGCCAACAAACAACACCATCTTCTTAGAGGGGTCTAAGCCCAGATCGCTGATGGCTTGCTCGCGAGTGACGGTGGTCTCAAGCAGCGACTGGCGCACAGGATTGCCCGTCAACATGATCTTATCGGCGGGGAAGAAGCGTTCCATGCCTTCGTAAGCCACGCAGATTTTCCGGGCCTTGGCAGCTAACTGCTTGTTGGCGAGACCGGCATAGCTGTTCTGTTCCTGGATAAGCGTCGGAATGCCCAGACTGTTGGCAGCGCCCAAGGCTGCACTACTGGCATAGCCTCCTACGCCCACAGCCACATCAGGACGGAAGTCGCGCAGTATTTTCTTGGCCATACTCTTGCTACGGAAATAGTCGATGAGCACACCAATATTGGCCGGTTTCCAAAGAGGACGGATGAAACCACGGATAGGAAGACCCTTGATCTCATAACCTGCCGTCGGCACACGCTGCATCTCCATGCGCCCGTTAGCGCCGACGAATAGTATCTTGGCATCAGGGCGCAACTTGCGCACAGCATTGGCTATAGAGACGGCGGGGAAGATATGGCCCCCGGTGCCTCCGCCACTGACAATGACTCTCAATTCCTTATCCATACTTACTTATGAGTTTAATCGTTTATCTCCTTAACAGCCTTGTTCATCTTAGCCGAACGGCTCACGCTGAGAATGGCGCCAATGTAGGCGCAGTTGATGATGGTCGATGTGCCACCCTTTGAGATGAGCGGCAGCGGCTGTCCCGTGACAGGCGCCAGTCCCACCGCCACCATCATATTGAAAGTGGCCTGAACGACCAATAGCAGCGACAGTCCCATGATGAGGAACGCCGGGAAGTTGTTCTCACATCGTGACGCAATACGAGCGGCACGATAGAGCAGTACTATATACAGGAACGCCACGAAGGCAGCCCCGAGAATACCCATTTCCTCAATAATGATGGCATAGATAAAGTCGGAGAAAGCCTGCGGCAGATAGTCGCGCTCAACGGAGTTGCCTGGTCCCTTGCCAATGATGCCTGACGAAGCGATGGCAATGTTGGCGTGACCAACCTGGAAGTTCTCTTCAAGGTCGTAATTCTCGGCAGGCACATCCTCGTTATTAAAATGCTTCAGAATACGGTTGCGCCACGTAGCAAAGCGATGGAACACGCCGCCGGCCTTGATAGCATCCTTATCGGCCGCCGGATCACCGCCTGGCTGAGCCACCGTTTCGGTCATGTGGTTCTCAGCAGTAGCTCTGCTTTCCTCGACCCCACCAAGAATGATGACAAGCGCCACAAAGGCCACCACGGCTACCGCCAGGACACCAACTAACTTGCCCATCTGCATCATAGGCACACGGCCTATAAACATCATCAGCACGATGACGGCGAAGAGCAAAGCGGCCGTCGACAGGTTCTCAATACCAATCAGGAAGGTTGTTGGCAACAGAATCATCAGGATATACTTGAAGGCCTTGCGGTCGGCCCCAGTTTCACGCTGCATGGCACTCAATATCTGTGCAGTAACGAGTACCATCGTGCCCTTGGCAATCTCGGAAGGCTGGAAAGTAAAGCCCATGAGGGAGATGACACGGTTGGCGCCGTTGATACTCTCGCCACCCACCAGTACCCATAATAACGTCAGGGCAGAGAGGATCAGCAGGAAAGGCGTCATCAGCTTGAAATAGCGGCAAGGAACGTTCAGCGTCACCACAGCTACCACCACACCGACCATAATCATGACGGAGTGGTAGATGATGGGGCCCATGTAGTTCTGGCTCTTATAGGTCAGGTTGCTCGAAGCGGAAAACACTTCGACAATACTGATCATACAGAGGAAGAAGAACACCATCCAGATGACCTTGTCGCCTTTGAAGATATTGCCTATTTTCTTGTTCATTGTCGTCTTTATTTATGGGGCCTATAGGCTGCGGGCTATTTCCTTGAATTGTTCGCCACGATCCTCCATGTTCTTGAATAGGTCGAAGGAAGCGCAGCAGGGCGAGAGCAGCACCGTTTCTCCAGGCTGAGCCAGCTCGTAGCAGGCTGCCATGCACTCCTTCATGGAATGGGTGTCGCGGACGGGGATACCCATAGCATCGAAGTTGTCGTGCAATTTCTGGTTATCAGCGCCGAGATATACCAATGCCGAGCACTTTTCGCGGATTAGCGGTTTCAGGGGCTCGTAGTCGTTGCCCTTGTCTTTACCGCCGACAATCAGCACCACCTTAGTCGTCATCGAATCCAAGGCATACCAGCATGCATCGACATTGGTGGCCTTTGAGTCGTTGACGTAGTGGACGCCACGGACTTCGCAGACCTTCTCCAAGCGATGTTCCACGCCGGGGAAGTCGCTGAGCGCCTTGCGGATGGACTCTTTCTTGATACCAGCGATATTGGCAGCCAGTCCGGCAGCCAACGAGTTATATATATTGTGACGCCCCGTCAGGCTCAGGCTTTCCTGCTCCATATTGAAGGGCGTGGGGTACTCTAATTTATACTGACCTTCCTCCATGTAACCGATGACGCCGTTTTTCTTAAGGGCAGAGAACGGACATTGCACAGCCTTGATGTCATACTTCTTCAGCTCCTTCGAGATGATGGGGTCGTCGGCCCAGTAGATGAAGGCATCCTGCGGTGTCTGGTTCTGGATAATGCGCATCTTGGCATCGGTATAGTTCTGCATCGAGTTGTCGTAGCGGTCCAGATGATCGGGCGTGATATTCAGCAGGATGGCAATATTGGCGCGGAAGTCGTACATGTTGTCCAACTGGAACGATGACAGCTCGATGATATAGTACTCATGAGGGGATTCTGCCACCTGGAGAGCCAACGAGTGGCCAATGTTGCCAGCCAAGCCGGCATCGTAGCCCGCCTGACGAAAAATATGATAGATGAGCGAGGTGGTAGTGGTCTTGCCGTTTGAACCCGTGATGCAAATCATCTTTGAATTCGTATAGCGTCCGGCAAACTCTATCTCGCTGATGATATGGATACCCTTGGCTATTGCCTTGGCCACCATCGGCGCCTTGTCGGGAATTCCAGGCGACTTGACAATCTCGTCGGCAGAGAGGATTTTCTCTTCAGTATGCTGGCCTTCCTCCCACTCTATTCCGTGGTCGTCCATGAGCTGCTTGTACTTATCTGCTATCTTCGACATGTCACTCACGAACACGTCGAAACCCTCTTTCTTGGCCAGAACAGCAGCACCTGCACCGCTCTCTCCTGCTCCTAATATAACTATTCTCTTCATTTTCTTATCTTATCTTCAACGTAATAATGGTTAGTGCCGCCAGGATAATGGTGATAATCCAAAAGCGGAACGTTATCTTCGATTCATGGAACTGGCGTTGCGGCCAGCCACGTAAAATGTAGGTCGATGTGGGGTCGAGCTGTGAATCCAACCGACGGAAGTTGTCGTGGATGGGAGTAGCACGGAATACACGTACTCGCTTGCCCTTTTTCTTCATGAATTTAAACCACTGGGTCTGGATGATGACACTCAGGCTCTCGATGAAGAAGATGCCGCACAGAATAGGCAGCAACAGCTCTTTATGGATGATAACGGCACATACGCCGATAATACCACCAATGGTTAGTGAACCCGTGTCGCCCATAAACACCTGGGCAGGATAGGCATTGTACCACAGGAAACCGATCATGGCACCTATGAACGCCGAGAGGAACACTACCAACTCCTCAGCATGAGGTATATACATCAGGTCGAAATAGGCTGCATAGACAATATGGCCAGAGACATAGGCCAGTATCAACAAAGCCACGCCAATGATGGCCGAGTTGCCGGCACACATGCCGTCCATGCCGTCATTGAGATTGGCGCCATTGGAAACGGCCGTCACCACAAGAATGGTAAGGACAACAAACAGCACCCAGCCGGCAGCTACCTTATAGTCTCCCAAGAAACTCATCACCTTGGAGTAGTTGAGATTGTGATTCTTCACAAACGGGATGGTGGTCTTCAACGACTTTACCGCCTTCGTCTTATGCTTTATAACGACTTCCTGATTCTGCTGCTGTACGGTAACATTCTCACGGACGACAGCATCGGGACTGAGCCACAACGTAAGACCAACAATGAAGCCGATGGACACCTGGCCCACAATCTTGTACTTGCCCTTCAAGCCATCCTTATTGCGGCGGAACACCTTGATATAATCGTCGAGGAAGCCCAGGAAGCCTAACCACACCGTAGTAGCAATCATCAGGATGATGTAGATATTGCGCATACGGGCAAAAAGGAGTACGGGTATCAGAATGGAAACGATGATGATGATGCCTCCCATCGTGGGTACGCCCTTCTTCTGTTCGCCAAACGGGTCAATGAGGGGGTCGCGCTCGGTTTCAAAAATCTTTTTGCGACGCATATACTTAATGAAGTATTCACCAAACCACGCCGACACGCACAGCGCCAGAATCAGCGCCAAGAGCGAACGGAACGAAATGTACGACCAGAGGTGAGACCCTGGAATGTTGTACTGCTCTAAGAATCTGAATACGTAGTATAGCATCTTGTTTTATTTTCGATTTAACGATTTTCAATTTTCGATTTAACGATTTTCAATTTTCGATTTAACGATTTTCAATTTTCGATTTAACGATTTTCAATTTTCGATTTAAGCTGCGCCAAAACACTCACGGACCACCTCGTGGTCGTCGAAATGATGTTTCACACCCTTAATTTCCTGATAGTCCTCATGCCCTTTACCGGCAATGAGAATGACGTCACCCTTCTCAGCCATCATACAGGCCGTACGAATGGCTTCACGGCGGTCGGCAATGGAGATCACCTTCTTCAGCTGTTTCTGGTTAAGTCCTGCCAACATGTCGTTGATAATATCCTGTGGCTCCTCAAAGCGAGGATTATCGCTGGTAATGATGACGCGGTCGCTCTGTTTCACAGCCTCCTGAGCCATCAGCGGACGCTTGCCCTTATCACGGTTGCCACCAGCGCCACATACAGTAATGACCTTTCCCTTTCCGTCGAGCACTTCATGAATGGCATTCAGCACATTCTCCAAGGCATCGGGGGTATGGGCATAGTCGACGACTGCCGTATAACCCTCCGGAGAGCGAATAGGATCAAGTCTGCCGTTTACACTTTTAAGGGTACTCATCGCGACGAGGATTTCCTCGGGCTGCTTGCCCAGCATCACGGCAGCACCATAGACACAGAGCAGGTTAGAGACATTGAACTTACCTATGAACTGTACGCCCACCTCGCGACCGTCAATCTCGAGGTACATTCCCTCGAAGTGGCATTCCACGATACGGGCACGGAAGTCGGCCATCTGGCGGATACTGTAGGTCTTCACGTCAGCCTTCGTGTTCTGCACCATAAACATGCCGTTCTTGTCATCAGCATTGGTAATGGCAAAGGCATCCTTGCCAAGTCCGTCGAAGAAGGCCTTTTTAGCGTCACGATAGTTTTCAACCGTCTTGTGATAGTCCAGATGATCGCGCGTGAGGTTCGTGAAAAGTCCGCCAGCAAACTTCAAGCCACCAATACGCTTCTGGGCTATGGCATGGCTGGAGCACTCCATAAACACATATTCACAGCCCGCATCGGCCATGCGCCCCAGCAGTTCATTCAACTCAATGGGGTCAGGCGTCGTATGGGTGGCAGGAATAGCCTCCTCCTCGATATAGTTACAAACGGTAGATAGCAGGCCGCACTTATGTCCGAACTTGCGGAACATATTATATAATAAAGTGGCAATGGTGGTTTTGCCGTTAGTGCCGGTTACTCCTACCAACTTCAGCTTCGACGTTGGGTCGCCATAGAACTGAGTTGCTACAGGACCTACCGCATCTTCTGTTGATGTCACCTGAACATAGGTCACGCCATCAGCCAGACTGTCGGGAAGGCTTTCACACATAACGACTTTAGCACCCTGCTCCACAGCTTTTGAGATGAACTGATGGCCATCAACCTGTGTACCTCTGACAGCAACAAACAGGCTACCCGACGACACCTGACGGGAATCAATCTTCACCCCCGTAACGTCTATCCCGGCATCGCCAACAATGGCCTGCGGATTCACGTTCTTTAGTAGCTCACTCAGTTTCATATCCTATCACCAATTAAGTTTCTTATATCTCAAGTCTTAACTCACAAACAATACCTGGTTTGACGGCAGTTCCTGCAGCAACACTTTGGGATTTCACTTTTCCACGGCCATAGACCATGGTCTTCAGTCCTCTGCGTTCCATCTCATAGACAGCATCACGAGCACCCATTCCTGTCACATCCGGAACCAGGCCCTGCGCTGTTTCCACTTTACGAGGCTTTTCACCTTTCACACCTAAACGGTTCAGCACATAGGAGGCTGACTCCTCGTTGCTTGTTTTCACCACAGGTACGAAATTAGAAGTAGAGTCACGAACGTCATCAACCAATCGCTTGACATTCTGTGCCATAACACCTTCAGCAATATTCCTGAACACGACACCACTCATGCCGCCACCTGAAGCAGGCAATCCTGTCTTACGCAGACAGACAATACATGAATAGCGTGGGGCATCGGCAGGGAAGAAACCTGCAAAACTGAGCCAATAGCGTGTCACACCGGAATGATAGCCGCCATGCTCGTCGGCAATCTGGGCTGTACCTGTCTTGCCAGCCACCTTAAAGGCATGTGACAATGGGGCTGCCTTTCGGCCTAATCCCTGACTGACAACATGTTCAAGTATGGTCTGCATCATCTTGATGGTCTCTGGCTTTGCTATGCGCTCCTTCAGCACTACAGGAGGAAACTCCTTAATGGTTTCACCTTCCTTTGTCAACTTCGTCACAAAACGGGGCTGCATCATCTTGCCATCATTAGCAATGGCATTGTAGAATGCGAGTGTGTTAATTGGGGCTATCTGCGTCTCGTAACCAATTGACATCCAGGGCAATGTCGTCTTACTCCAGTACTTCGAACGGTCGGTGGTCTTCGTGTCAGGGATGCGGATATTGGGTTTGTGATAGCCCACGAGAGGCAACTTCAGATCCTCACCGATACCAACACGATAGAGTCCCTGCACATACTTCTCAGGATGACCTCCATAGAACTGGTCGATGACATGGCTCGTACCAATATTCGAACTGACCTCTAATGTTTTAGCCACATTAATATCCTGATAACCGCCGCGACGCCAGTTATGGTCTTTCATCAGACGACCATGCATCTCCTTCACGCCACTACCAGTATGGATGATGTAACTCGTATCCCGTGGGATAACTCCGTCGTCAAGGGCTACCAGGATTGAAGCCACCTTGAACACCGAACCAGGTTCACACCGGTAGCTGATAGCCGAGTTGATAGCCTCAGCATACTGACCATCAGCCACACGCGCCATATTGACAATGGCCTTCACGTCGCCCGTCTGTACCTCCATCAAGATGGCCACGCCTAAGTCGGCATTAACCTCAGGCAGCTTCATCTCTTCAAGTAAAGCACGCTCAGCCAAGTCCTGCATATTCACGTCAATGGTGCTAACAATATCCATTCCATCTACAGGCGGGGTCTCAGTAATATTCATGATTTTATTGAGAACCTTCTGCTGGTGTACCAGTCCGTTCTGTCCGCGTAATGTAGAATCAAATGACAGTTCGAGACCACAACGGGCAGAGTCAATTTCACCATACATAATACCCACCGTTCGCTGAGCCAATGAACCGAATGGACGATTGCGTGAATTATATTCGTCCCAATGGAATCCGCTCTTATACTTACTCATTCGGAATATGGGCAGTTTCCTGACTTCTGTGAAGGTGTTATAGTTGATGCGACGCTTCCATATAGGCCAATGACGGTGACCAATTCCGCTCTTCGTAACTTTCAACCTGCCTTCTTCCAAATGGCGACGGAACTCCTCAGGAGACTTCTCTGGGAACAAGGCATGCAAACCATTGCAGATACTATCGAGTTTCAACTGCCACAGAGAATCACGCTCGGGGCCACCAGTCTGGAAGTCCATATAGATCTTATACTCAGGTATGCTGCTGGCCATCAGCTGACCATCGCAACTCAAGATATTGCCACGAACAGGCTTTACGGGAATGGAATCGTGCTTGAGCTTCTGTTGTACAGTTCCCCAATAGCCCTTTTCTGCAGTCATGATATACATGGCCTTACCCACAATGGCAAAGCCTATAAGTGTCAAGACTATCGCTATCACAAAATAGCGCGGCATTACTTTACTACTGTTAAACTTACTCATTCCTCTTCACTTCCACTAAAGAACCCTGATTCGGGTATATTTATTATATAAGGTGGCTGGTCACTGACATGCAACAAGGAGTCACCGACTTGACGCAGCACCCGTAACACTTGACTTTCCCTGCATCGTTCCGTCAAAGTACTTGATGACGAAAGAGCCTTATATTTGGCATCCTTCAGCTGACTCTCCTTCTTGTCTATGAGAATCATATCCTGCTGGCACTGGTATCGGAATGCCACGTAAACCACTGTAAACAGCATCACCAGAATGAATGCCCAGATATTGCGGCGAACCAAGTCTGCCGACAAGAAGTCGCCACCCAGAATCTTACGAAGCGTCAGCGTCCCCACAGGAACGGTGTCGTCTTCGCTGACGGTTTCTTTCAGCTCTTTCAGCTTCTCCAAGGCTCTTGCCTCTTTTACCGCCAATTCATCTTCCAGTATATCCTTGTTCTCTTCTGACATTCTTATACTCTTTCAGCAATTCTCAACTTGGCACTTCGACTACGTGGATTGCGATGCTGCTCCTCCGAAGAGGGCACTATCACCTTACCGTTGACCATCCGGAACGGAGATTCTATCCGACCGAAGAAGTCCTGTTGCAGCCGGCCTTCGATATTACCAGCCTTCATCATATTTTTCACCAGCCTATCTTCTAATGAATGATAGGTGATGATTGACAAGCGTCCACCCTTCCCTAACAATTCCGTGGCTCCTTGCAACAAATCACGAAGTGCATCCATTTCATGGTTCACCTCTATGCGCAAAGCCTGAAACAGTCTTGCCATCTCTTTCTTCATGTTGGGCGAGGGCTGGCAAACACCCATTTCATCCGTCATCGTCTCTATTCCTAACGCCTTCAGCAAATCAGCCGTCGTCTTGATGGGTGCCTGGACGCGTGCCTTCACTATCTGCGAAGCATATTTCCGAGCCTGCTTTATCTCGCCATACACATACATCACATCGGCCAACTGTTCTTCCGTATACTTATTGACCACGTCGGCCGCCGTTAATCCTGAACGCTTATTCATCCGCATATCAAGTGGAGCATTGAACCGAAATGAGAAGCCACGCTCGGCATCATCAAAATGGTGGCTCGACACCCCAAGGTCGGCCAGAACTCCATTGACTTGTTCAACTCCGTAGTAACGCATCCACTGCTTGATATATCTAAAGTTGCTTCGAACAAATGTAAATCTATCGTCTCTGACAATATTTTTTTCAGCATCTGCATCCTGATCGAAACCATAGAGATGTCCGTGCTTTCCTAACTGCCTCACGATTTCACGGCTATGACCGCCTCCACCAAACGTTGCATCCACATAAATTCCCTCGGGTTGGATGGCCAAGCCGTCAATGCTCTCCGTGAGTAGCACTGGTACGTGGTATGTCTCCGCCGTGACAATCATGTTCTATTTTATTTCAGCAGTTGGCAGTGCCTCTGCCATGATTTCTTCAAGTGCCTTACCAAATTCGTCACTTCCCATCTGCGATGCTTCCACTTTCACGTCAGACCATATTTCTATAGTGTCACCCATACCTATGAACTTAACGTCCTGCTGGATTTCGGTCATGGAAAGATAACGCTTAGGAATCAGAAAACGACCATTGCCATCAAGTGTCACCAGTTCTACCTCCGATACAAACTGACGGAATATACGCTGGTGCCGTGCATTATAACGGTTCAAACGCGCCCTTAACGCGTCCATCTGTTCGTTCCATACGCTTTCAGGATACAAGACTAAGCACGGTTGGAAGATGTCTTTCCTGAGCACCAACGATTCGCTGCCCGATGCCTGAAGCACCTTGCGGAACGTTGATGGCAGGAAGGCTCTTCCCTTCGCATCAATTCTTGCTTCTATATTACCTAAAAAACGCATAAAAACGTCTCCTTTACGAATTTTGCGACAAAGATACACATTTTTCCCCACATATCCCCACTTTGCCCCACTTTTTTTCGAATTTAACGTTTTTTATCTGTCTTAAGGGGAATTTGGAGCACATTTAGCAACAAAAGTAATCTCAGCTTGCACTTTTTTGAGAAAAATGTGCCGTTTTTGAAAGATTTATACTACTTTTGCATCACATTTGAAAAACAATTACTAAATAATGGTTACTTTAACTGAAAAAACAGTCGACATTGATGACATCTTGAAAAGTAAGATGGGGACAAAGGCCAAGTTTATTCCCAAGCCTCTTATTGCATGGCTCAAGCGCATTGTCCACCAGGATCAGGTGAATGATTTCCTTTGGGAAAGCCGACACTTGGTTGGCACAGAATGGCTGGAAGAATGCGTACGCTATCTGGATGCCACACTCGATATTGTCGGCAAGGAAAATCTGCCAGACAAAAACGACGGACGCCTCTATACTTTTGTCAGCAACCACCCTTTGGGTGGTGAAGACGGTGTGGCACTCGGTGCCATCATTGGCCGACATTACGACGGACGTTTCCGTTACCTTGTCAACGACCTGCTAATGAACCTTCCCGGACTGGCACCGCTTTGTATTCCCATCAACAAGACAGGCAAGCAGGGACGCGACTTTCCCAAAATGGTGGAAGCCGGATTCCAAAGCGACAACCACATGCTGATGTTCCCCGCCGGACTCTGCTCACGACGCAAGAACGGAGTCATCCGCGATATCCCCTGGAAGAAAACCTTCATTTCAAAAAGTGTGGAATATCAGCGCGACGTCGTCCCCATACACTTCAGTGGCCAAAACTCCGACTTTTTCTATAGGATGGCTAACTTCTCCGACCGCTTCCTCCCTTTCAATTTGGCTATGCTGTACTTAGTTGACGAAATGTATAAGAACGTACATAAGACTTTCCGCATTGCCATCGGCAAGCCAATACCTTGGCAGACTTTCGACAAGAGTCGTAAGCCTGCTGAATGGGCAGCCTGGGTACAAGACCGTGTTTATGAACTTTAATTCTACCATACAATACCAACATTCCCCATGGAACAACCTATTATTGCCCCCATCTCCAAAGAGGTGCTTCGCAGCGAACTGACTCCTGAGCATCAGTTACGCATGACCAACAAAAGTAATAATGAAATCTATATTATTACCGCCCATAATGCTCCCAATGTAATGCGCGAGATTGGGCGGTTACGCGAAATAGCTTTCCGCGAAGCAGGAGGCGGCACTGGCAAGGATTGCGACCTTGACGAGTTTGACACTTGTGAGAATTGCTACAAGCAGCTCATCGTCTGGAACCCCGAGCAAGAAGAAATCATAGGCGGATACCGCTATTTGTTAGGCTCCGACTGGGAGATCGACGAACAAGGGCAGCCTATACTGGCAACCAGTCACATGTTCCACTTCTCTGAGAGGTTCCTTCGTGACTATATGCCCTATACCATTGAATTAGGACGCTCATTCGTTTCCCTGCCATATCAAAGTTCCCGTATGGGTGCAAAGAGTCTCTTTGCACTCGATAATCTGTGGGACGGATTAGGGGCACTCACCGTTATCATGCCTGATGTACGCTACTTCTTTGGTAAAATGACCATGTACCCCAGTTACATCCGTAAAGGCAGGGATATGATACTCTACTTCCTGAAGAAGCATTTCGACGACAAAGAGCGGCTGATTATTCCCAAGAAGCCCTTGACGATTGAAACCGACGAGGCTGAGCTCAAGACCCTCTTCTGTGAAGACGACTTCAATGCCGACTACAGGATATTGAACCGTGAAATTCGCAAATTGGGCTATAACATCCCTCCATTGGTGAATGCCTATATGGGACTGTCGCCTACCATGAAACTTTTCGGTACAGCCATCAACTATGGTTTTGGTGATGTTGAGGAGACAGGAATCCTCATTGCCGTAGACGAGATTCTGGAGCAGAAACGCGTCCGTCACATTGACTCCTTTATCAACAAACATCCTGAGGCACTGAAGATTACAAGCGGTGCCAACAAGATTTTCTACAAAGAGTCATAACCGAGTAACAGGATAAAATGAGGGTGTGTCAAAATAGGCACATTCTCTTTTACTTTCTCCCTCGGCACCCGATTTCCGTTGCTTTTTGCATCTTTAACGTGAAAATCGAACACTATTCAAAATTATTTACTTACCTTTGCCCTCAAAATAACGAACAACATCATGGCCAAAAGAAAAAGTGACATACTGCATGTACAGGGCATCGATGTAGGCATCTACACTGAGGACTACCGCAACGAATACATCTCGCTGACCGACATCGCCCGTTATCGCAACAGCGATGACCCACGCTTCGCCATACAGAATTGGATGCGCAACCGCAACACCATCGAGTTCCTCGGTCTTTGGGAGAGCCTTCACAACCCTGCCTTTAACCGTGTGCAATTCAACACGTTTAAAACCGAAGCAGGTCTCAACCGCTTTGTTATGACACCTTCCAAGTGGATTGAACAGACAGGGGCAATTGGCATCGTTACCAAAGCCGGACGCTACAACGGCGGTACCTATGCACACAGCGACATTGCTATGGAATTTGCTTCGTGGATTTCCTCAGAATTCAAACTCTATCTGATGAAGGACTATCGGCGACTGAAATATGACGAAAACTCTAGGCTATCTCTGTCGTGGAACCTCAACCGCGAGATTTCGAAGCTTAACTATCGCGTCCACACCGATGCCATCCAGCAGAATCTCCTACCGCCAGACCTCACCAAAGAACAGCAGTCATACGTCTATGCCGACGAGGCCGACATGCTCAACGTGGCACTCTTTGGCATAACGGCAGCACAGTGGCGTTCACAGAATCCAGGACTCAAGGGAAACATTCGCGACTATGCATCATTGCAACAACTGCTTGTCTTGGCTAACATGGAATCCTACAACGCCCTACTTATCGAGCAAAAGCATCCACAGGGGGAACGCTTGATAGCACTACGTCAGATGGCTGTCAGACAGTTACAAGTACTCTCAACGCTTGATGTCTCAGGACTTCCTCAGTTACCCATTACAAATGGTTTTCAAAAGTAACGACTGACTTATGGAACAGAAAATCCGGAGCAGCGAGAGCAGAGTTCGCTCGGCTTCGCCGCTTGCTACCAACGGGACGCAAGAAGCTTGCTTGCGCTCGGCTCTGCCGCTTTGCTCTGCAAAGAACTATACCGAGTCGTGACGGATTTGGACTACGTCAAATTCAGCAATAACCGTATTCTTGGACTATCCAAGCGGCGAAGCCGAGCGAACCTTCAGGTGTTGCGGAAGGAGTCGCAGCGAATTCTTGCGGATTGTTTGGAATGTTGACGAAAAGTTTGTACCTTTGCAGTTCCAATTGATAGATTGCGATTGATGAAAGGGCGATGCCTGTTACTGGTTTTGCAGCCGCTGATCCTCCTTGTCGCCTGTGACGACGGTGCACGGTAGTGTACATAGGGGGCTTCTATGTACGAAGAAAAACATAGTGTCACTTCTTTTAAGTAGTTTAGGGAGATGTAATAATCTGAGAAATGTTAAAATGCGATATAAAGTATCTCTTTTTTAAAAATTATTTGGAAGTGTCGCATAAAAGATGTATCTTTGCAACAAATTATTAAGCTCCGCCATTCTTTCTTGAATGGACATGGCCGTCCGAGGACGGCTTTTTTATTTTAACAACATTACATATATGGTACAACGCGTAACGTTCTACATCGACGGATTCAACTTCTACTACGGCCTGCGACGCACCAAGCGCAACGAGCCGCAGTGGGGCGACTACTATTGGATTGACATGGTAAAACTTTGCCAGGGATTCCTTGGCGAAGGACAGGAAGTGGAGAAGGTCATCTATTTCACGGCCTCGCCCCTCAACCCCGAAAAGAGTAGTCGCCAGAGCGCTTTCCTCAATGCCAATAAACTTATCAACGGCGACCGCTTCGAGGTGGTGCGCGGCAAGTATCTCGACAAGCAGATTCAGTGTCCTAATTGTCACTATGCCATCTCACGACCAGAGGAAAAGAAGACCGACGTGAACATCTCCGTCCGCATGATAGTCGACTGTGTGCTCAACGCCACCGATACCATCGTCCTTGTCAGTGCCGACAGCGACCTCGTTCCGCCTCTGGAGTTCATTCAGAAGCAATACCCTGAGAAGCGTATCAAGGTCTATTTCCCGCCCTCAAACTTCAGTTGCGACCTGAAAGACAATCTCATACACCACAGCAGCAAGCCCGTTCTCATGTATAAGAACGAGCGTCGTTTCCGTGATGCCATCATGCCTGATGTTGTGACTGACGGCACAAAGCGTTACGAAGTGCCCGAAAAGTGGCGTCCTGCAAATATTGTAAGATAAGACCGACTGACAATATGGAACAGAAAATCCGGAGCAGCGAGAGCAGAGTTCGCTCGGTTTCGCCGCTTGCTACCAACGGGACGCAAGAAGCTTGCTTGCACTATACAAGAAGATACAATTTGGTCTTCATCCCACCTTTTCACTATACAATTTTGTGTTTTAGGGTGTCAGGGTGACAGAATGCCGATGTACAGGGCGTTTGCACCCTTTTTTGAGGGTGACAAGGGTGACAGGAGGGTGACAGGAGTGTGCGCGCACAACCAGGAAAGGGCGAGTGGGTACTGGTTTGCGCCCCCCCCCGTATGGTTATAGTTTAAGCCGTTCAAAATCATCTTGTATTATCCGTTTTATAGGTGCCTAAAGGCAGGATGCAGTTAAATTCTCGAGAGAATTTGGAGGTTTACTCCGCCCAAAGTATTGCTTAGCCGGGCATTTAGCGTTAAATTCTCGAGAGAATTTGATTCCAGAAGGCGCATTCTTTCACAGAAACAGCGGTTCTTCATCTGAATTAGGGCAGGGCAAACAGTTGTTATATTGCCCATTTTCTGACTGTGTGCGCACACTTCTGTCACCCTCCTGTCACCCTTGTCACCCTTGAAAAAGGGTGCAAACGCCCTGTACATCGGCATTCTGTCACCCTGACACCCTTTTTTCAAAAAAAACATAGTATGAAAATTTGTTCTTAACGATACTCCCTGCCCCTCGAACAAATCGGTATGATCACGGTGATATGGGCGTTTTGGTCCTATTGAGTAACATCCTGTACGGGAAGAAAGTGGTGGTGATAAAATTTTCCATAGGGCACAGAGCCATGATTTATATAATTCAATGATTTATAGTGATTTAGCTTTTTATCGCGCTTGCATTTTTTCCATAGGCAACTGATACGACTTTCGAAAAAATGTTGTAACTTTGCAGCCGCAACAATGTGTATAGTACACAAAGGGAACTCCTTTTGTGTAAGAGTAAACAATATTATGACATATTCTTCGTTATGTAGTTGTAAACTATTATTAATCACTGTTATGATGAAAAAGATTCTTTTATTCACGTTAGTGGTACTTGCTTCTATGGCTGTGAAGGCTCAGAATGAGGCCAAGGAGGTAGTGGTGAACTACTTCACAGGCTCAGGACTTATCATGACGTCGACACCCATTGATTGCAGTAAACCCCGTTCACGGGCAGATGTTGTTTACGACATGTCAACGTTTGTTGTCATGGCTGAACCAAAGCATGGGTTGTATGCTGGCGACGCTGTTTATGGCCTTCGTTTCTGTGGCTATAATACGGGCAAGGCACTGAAGCGGCATGTCAAGGTATGGGCAACGGCAACAATGAATAATCTTCTTGATAGAAACATGGACACAACTGGCGGTATGACCTGCATTTACGATGGCGACTGTACGATCGGTCATGGAGGCGATGCAACGACCCCCATCACGCTTTTGGAATTGTACCTCTCGGAGCGTTTTGTATATAAAGGTGATGGGCTGTCAGTAGGTCTGGTGATAGAGTCTGAGGGTGAAGTGACGGATGGTGAAGTGCGCTTTTGGGGAACAGAGACGTCACGGCGTGCCCTTCTGTCAACCTCGGACCAAGCAAACGGGGAACTTGGAAGTCCGAATAGAGCCAACCCTTCTGTCGTCACCTTCTTGGTTACATCACAGCCTGTTACGCTGACGGGAAAGGTGACTGATCAGGATGGTCGTCCAGTAGGGTGGGCAGAAGTGATTCTTACTGGAAGCGTTGACAAGCGGAAATATACATGTCAGACTAAGGCTGACGGAACCTACAGTATTGTTATTGGAGACAGCAATCAGCCCTATATGGCATCGGTTTCTGCCGGTTCGTCCTACTATGAAACAACAGAATATCACTCGTTTTATGTCAATGGTAATCGTCCTAAGACCCGTGACTTTGTCATCTGCAATGAACTGCAATTTAAGCCTGGGAAGACGTCAACCATCATCCTTCCCTTTGATCCTGACCCGACAGTCGGGAGGTACTACCGTCTTGACAGGATTGAGAATGGTGCCGTCGTCTTTGAGCGTGAAACATCCCCGAAAGCACAAGTCCCTTATGTGCTATTCCCCGAGCATGAATATACTATTAAGGTGGATGAACTTCGCGATCTTTATAGAACAACATTCAGAGCACATGTTGCAACTGAAATACCTGCTGATCACCACGGCGACTATAAATCGGCCGAGCTAATAGGTGCATATTTCAGTATTGATTTCGATTTAGCCACTCAGAAGAATGACATCCTGCTGCTTGATGATAATCCTTGTTGTGAATATATCACATATGAAGACAATAGCATTGCAGGTGCTCGTCCAGGCGCCTTCCACGCTGCTCTAAGGACTTACGGGATGCCTAAACCAATAAAGTGTATCTTCAATGGTGAGACGACAGAGGTCACCATACCCACCATTCAGAATCATGGGAATGCAGCAACGGTCTTCGACCTCCAGGGTCGCCACCTTACGCAGAAACCGACGAAGGGAGTGATTTTTGTATAAAAGTTGTTAAGACGGTGCAAGGAATCCGCTGCCTGGCAGTTATAATAATAGAAGGTAAAAAAGAAACGAACAAAAATGGATATGAAATGAAGAAAATTACAACAATTCTTTTTTTGCTACTGAACTTTATAACCATTGATTCTCAAACAGTTGAGATGTTGTCAGGAGATCCGGAATGGTACTATTGGATGACATATGACTTGCATGATGGAATGGTAAGTCATGATTATTTTCTGGCATACGGTGTTCATGGAACGATGGAGCTAAACGGTAGGTGCTACCACACAATGTATTGGTTAAACCGTGCATATATTGATTGGGGTGGAGAGGTATATGCGCCAGAATTTCCAGTCTACGTCAGAGAAGCCAATGGTATAGTGTATGCTGACTATGAATCTTATGCAAATGCTGCCAAAGAGCAGGGATATAATGAACCCTGCCCTTATAAGAAGACTGATGATGGTGAAATTATACTTTACGACTTTACGTTAAAAGCAGGCGACAAATATCCTACTGCTCCTGAGGTTGACCCAATATTTGTAAATGACATTAAGGCCATCACCACGTTAGATGGAATTGAACGTAAATTATTCTGTCTGAGTAATGGCTTGGATATTCTCGAAGGTATCGGCTGTATCAATTCCCGAGCTTTACTTGTTCATTATTTATATTCTACCGCACCACGTTACTATCTTTGGAGTGATTGGGATGTGAATAGTTATGTGTTATTCTTGTGCGAGTATAAAAGAAACAACAACAGTATTTATTATAATAACTCACCCAATACAACTACAAGTATAGAAAGGATACATAAAGACATGAATTATCTCCATCGTCCAATATACTTCGACCTCCAAGGCCGCCGTCTGACGCAAAAGCCGACGAAGGGAGTGTATATACAGGACGGGAAGAAAGTGGTAGTGAAGTGAAAGAAAATGTATAAACCATTATAAGTATGAAAAAGCTATTATTATTGACAGACGCTTTGCTGCTGGTGGTGGCAGGCGCAATGTTTGTCGCCAGCTGTAGCAGCGACGACAATGAGCCTCAAGGGGACGAGCTGTGGCAGAAGGTGTTGAATAACAATTTGCCGGAGCAGCTGATGTCGAAAAGTGACTTGCCAGCGTGGATTGTAGAAAGGATTGACGCTGGTGAGAAAGCTAACCAGACGGGAAGTCCCGTTCACATTATTGTCTACCAGTTCCAGTGGAAAGGTCAGCCGTACTATATGATTCGCGGTACCTATGATACTGGATGGGAGAGGGTAAAATCAGCAACTATCTGATAACATTTGTATTCCAAATAATGTTCAAGTTACAATTCAAAGTAATGTTGTGCAAAATAGTAACTGTCGTATAATTGTGGAGTCTGGCGGAATACTCATCATTGATGGTGGGGTGTTGAATGCGGATGTCGTACTTAAGTCAGGAGCTACTTTGCGGATAATAAATAATGGCACCGTTGAAACGCAAAATGCTTTTGAGGCACAGTTAGGATCAATCGTTGACATTGTGTATGGGAAAATAATTTAATAGAATTGCAAAAGTTATATGATTTTTTGGTATCTTTGCACACGATAAACTAATTTAAAATTTTAAAATAATGAAACACAGATTGATTTATGCATGGCTAATGTTCATAATTTGCTTGACAGCTATGGCGCAGACGTCAAAGTTGGAATACCGTCCTTTTGCAGAGAACGGAAAAACGTGGAAAGCGCAAGTAGGACTTATTAAGGAGAATGTTTATGGCAACCAAATTGACGGTGATACATTGATAAACGGCGAGAGTTGGATGAAGGTGTACAATTTTATTGGTTTTTCAAATTTCAGCCATTCCTATTATGCATCTATTCGCGATGTTGGCAAAAAAGTATATGCTATTGCCAAGGGAAGCAAAAAGCCGCGCCTGCTCTACGATTTCAGTCTGAAGAAAGGCGATGTGGTTAAGTGCGGTGTAGAGGAAAATGCCTTTGGCTGCCTATTGGAAAAGGATGAACGTCCTGACACTTTGCTGGGCTTTCCGTTTGTGGCCTACTTACGGGTAGAAAATGTTGATACCATTGAAGCGCGTGGACTGCTGCATCGTCGTTTTACACTGACTATGCTTGATGCATATAAAGAGTATTTTGGAAGTGAGGATGGCGTCCTTATTGGCAACATCGTATGGATAGAGGGCGTTGGTTCTGGTGCTGGCCCATTCTCTCCATGGATGGCACTTCCACCACGGAATAGCTATTTACAGTCTTGTGAGCTGAATAAAGTCTGCTTATTCGGATATGCCAGCATTACCCGTTCCAGATCCAATAGTCCTATTGTACCTTATGACCTACAAGGTCGCCGCCTGAAGCAGAAACCCACAAAGGGTGTGTATATACAGAACGGGAAGAAAGTGATAGTGAAGTGATTTTTGTATAAAAGATGTTAAGACGGTGCAAGGAATCCGCTGCTCGGCAGTTATAATAATAGAAGAAGTAGAAAAGAAACGAACAAAAATGGATATGAAAAGAAAGAGAATCTTTAAGTTCCTGTCCCCTACTGCTGTTGATGGCAGGAGCATTGTTTGTCGCCAGCTGTAGCGACGATGATGATTCTGTGAACACACTCACGGTAGCGTCTGATTATGGCTATATGAACTATATGGGGGG
>CADBHI010000039.1 GCA_902794405.1 uncultured Prevotellaceae bacterium | reverse complement strand
TAACAGCTGGACTGACGGTTCGTGGTATATTGTACCTGAAGGTGGTCTTACCATCAGCGGTCGTATTGCGGTCAGCGGTACAGTAAACCTTATTCTTCGTGATGGTACGGAGCTTACAGCAAGCGCGGGCATCACAACCACAAATGCAACGCTTAACATCTACGCACAGAGCACCGGCACGGGCGCACTTACCGCTACAGGCGCTAATGGGGCTACCAATACAGGCGGTAACGCAGGCATCGGTGGCATCGGTGTTGGATATAATGCAAGCGGCGGTGCAGGCGGCACAGTCAATATATACGGTGGTACTGTTACAGCAACCGGCGGTACTGGCGGAAATAATAGTGGCGGTGGCGCAGGCATCGGTGGCGGCGGCCTTGGCTTTCTAAGCAAAGAAGGCGGTGCAGGCGGCACAGTCAATATATACGGTGGTACTGTTACGGCAACCGGCGGTAATGGTGCACAATATGGTGGCGGTGGCGCAGGCATCGGTGGCGGCGGCCTTGGCTTTCAAAGCAAAGAAGGCAGCGGTGCAGGCGGCACAGTCAATATATACGGTGGTACTGTTACAGCAACCGGTGGTACTGGCGGAAACTCTGGTGGCGTTGGCGCAGGCATCGGTGGCGGTGGAAACGGCTATGGAAGCAGTGCCGGTGCAGGCGGCACACTGACTCTCGGCGTAGGTGTGAAGCTGTATAATGGTACTGACAATACGGGAACGGTTCTTGATGATAATGACAGCGAAAGTCGCAACTATAGCGGGAGCAGACCCCAAAACATGTTTGCTGAAGGGACCGTTGCCGCCCCCGCCACGAAGTACGACCTGACGCTGGCCACTGGCAGCGATGCACACGGCACGGTGGCCTTCACCGTGGGCGGCAGTACCGCTACGCAGGCAGAGAAGGGTGACGTGGTGAGCGTCAGCGTGACTCCCAACGATGGCTACTCGGCAAAGGATGTGACCGTTCGCGCCTACACCTCATGGGAGGCAGCTTCCGAAATCCTCGCTGGTGGCGGCGATAACCCCAGTCTGGTGAGCGACATCAACGTGACGAAGAATGAAGAGAACGGCACATGGTCATTCACCATGCCCGAGGCCAACGTATGGGTAGTGGTGACTTATACGAAGAACCTGCAGGACGCTTGGATTCAGGCCATCGCCGACCAGACCTATACGGGCAGTGCAATTACGCCGACTGTCACCGTGATGGACGGCGAGACCACGCTCGTCTTGAACTCCGACTACACCGTGGCCTACTCGAACAACGTGGAGACAGGCACCGCCACCGTGACCGTCACAGGTACGGGTAACTACAGCGGTACGGCTACTGCCGACAAGACCGCGCTGAACACCGCCATCACCGAGGCCGAGACCTACTACAACAGCATCAAGGATGACCACGCCGAGGCTGCAGCCGCACTGAAGACTGCCATCGACACGGCCAAGGGCATGCAGGAAAAGGGCGACGCTACGCAGGAGGAAGTCAACAATGCCCTGTCGGCACTCAATACGGCCAAGACTACTGCCGAGGGGGCTGTGCTGACAGAGACCAAGACCACGCTGAACAACGACATCACCGCTGCTGAGACCTACTACAACAGCATCAAGGACGACCATGCCGACGCTGCCGCTACGCTCTTGGATGCCATCAACGCTGCCAAGGCCGTGAAGAACAATGCCGATGCCACGCAGGAGCAGGTTGACGCTGCCATCGCTGCACTCGCAAGTGCCAAGACGACAGCCGAGCAGACCGTGCTGACAGAGACCAAGACCGCGCTGAACAACGACATCACCGCTGCTGAGACCTACTACAACAGCATCAAGGACGACCATGCCGACGCTGCCGCCGCGCTCTTGGATGCCATCAACGCTGCCACGACCGTGAAGGACAATGCCGATGCCACGCAGGAGCAGGTTGACGCTGCCATCGCTGCACTCGCAAGTGCCAAGACTACTGCCGAGGGAGCCGTGCTGGCAGAGACCAAG
Source organism: uncultured Prevotellaceae bacterium (assembly GCA_902794405.1). Lineage (GTDB taxonomy): Bacteria > Bacteroidota > Bacteroidia > Bacteroidales > Bacteroidaceae > Prevotella. Next base: position 24,324 of record CADBHI010000039.1, on the reverse strand, counting down.
ACCACGCTGAACAACGACATCACCGAGGCAGAGGCATACTACAACAGCATCAAGGACAGCAACCCTGACGCTGCCGCTACGCTTTTGGAGGCCATCAACACCGCCAAGGCCGTGAAGGACAATACCGATGCCACGCAGGAGCAGGTTGACGCTGCCATTGCTGCACTCGCAAGTGCCAAGACGACAGCCGAGCAGACCGTGCTGACCGAGACCAAGGACGAACTAAACGATGACATCACCGAGGCAGAGGCATACTACAACAGCATCAAGGACAGCAACCCTGCTGCTGCCGCTACGCTCTTGGATGCCATCAACGCTGCCACGACCGTAAAGAATAACGGCGACGCTACGCAGGAGCAGGTTGAAGCAGCCATCGCTGCACTCAGCACAGCCATCAACACTGCCAAGGTGGAAGTGTCGCGCATCACGCTGACCATCCCCGCCAAGAGCTACATGGCCCGCATCGATGCCGACAAGCGCCAGATAGAGACCGCCGTAGCAGGTGTGTCGCTCTACTCGGTGCAGAACGTGACCAACACGGAGGTGGTACTCGAGATGCCTTACTTCATCTACAACGACAATGACACGGAGGTCGAGGTGAGCATCATCGTGAGCAGCGAGGAAGCCGACAACGTGGACTACGACAGCGAGCACTTCAAGGGTACGCTCGTGGACAAGACATTCACCGCCGAGGACATGCAGGAGTACGACCACTACGTGCTCAATGGCGGCAGCAGCTTCGTATGGGTGAAGGATGCCGGCGTGCTGGCCGCAGGCAAGTGCTGGGTTCAGCTGTCCAAGTCTGAGTCTGCCGGTGCCCGCCGACTGACTATCGTGCATGATGGCACAACGACTGGCATCAATGCCGTCAATACCGCTGCCGACACCAAGGACGCTGCCGTCTATGACCTGCAGGGTCGCCGCGTGATGCAGCCCACGAAGGGACTGTTCATCGTGAACGGCAAGAAGGTCGTGATTAAGTAATTTTTCAATACGCCTTTATCATTCGGGGACGGAGCAAACAAAGAAGTGCTTCGTCTCCGAATTATGTTTAACAAAGCTTACTGGATAATTTTGGCTCTATGCTGATTTGAGTGGGTATATGTTGTTTTCTCTTGGTCTTAACTTGACACCACCTTGGAAGGTGGTCAAGAGTGAGTTCTTGGTTCCTGAGACAAGTACTGTTCGTGAGTTGCACCTCTGGATAGATTTCGAGCGTGGCTCGTGCTTCATGTCTTCTAAGGGCACGTTGCTGTCTCCCCATGATACAGTAGATAAGGTATGGCGTCACCTAAATTTCTTCGAGCATCATCACATGCTTACAAATTTAAGATGTAAAATATGGGCAAAGTTTCACTTTTCCATTTAACAAATTAATTATCAGAATATTACAGAGGTGGAACTTATTCTTAAAGTTCCACCAAGTTCCACCTTACTTTTTACCCCGCTCAAACCACGCTGAAAGGCCGATAAACACAGGGGATCCGGCATGTCATGCAAAAGTAAAACAAGTTGTTTTACCTTGCTAAATGGCTGGCAAAATGATGCTTTGCCCGGACTAAACTGAAGCAAAACAACTTGTTTTACTTTCTTAGTTACGAAACCTATTTTCCTTTCGACGGCATCAACGCCGTCGAAAGGCCGCAGTAAACGATGACGGACAACCGACCGATGATGACACTTTTCCTAATTTTGGCCAAAAAATAGCCCCAAAAAGTGGAACTTTAGAAATAAGGTGCACTTCTACAACTACCTGTAAATCATTCTGTTATCTACAAAAGTGGAACTTTCATGATTTTTAGCAAAAAAAAATTTGAGAGCATAAAAGATGTCAGTCAACTACCCCATGACAGCATTGGTGACATCAGGGACAGGTACGTTGCCCCCTAATATGTCATTGGAGATAACGGAACTTCCAAAATCATTTTGCTATTTCAACTTTTTTTCTTATCTTTGCCGTCAAATGTAACGATTGCCTATGGGTCTGAAGATAGAAGACGATTTACCTAAAGTTAAATGGGCAGAATATCGGCCACCAGCTTTTGCAGGTCGTAACCCTCAATGAGCATCGTCACGTTGTCGGAGTACTCGATGATGTCGAGCAGACGGCCTTTATCCCTCGCTCTTTCTCTCATAAATAAGGATTTTATCACGGTTAGCAGTTTCTGCAGCGTAGGGGCGCAGTGTGCCCTCCACTATGGCGGCATGCTGATGGACTTGCAGGAACTCCTCGGACGCGAGGTCCCAGATGATGCACCAGCAAATTGCCGACTACGTCTTTCACCCCGCCCCCGACCCCGCCCCTTAAGGGGTGGGGAGAGAGGGGAGATGGGGGGGGAGATTGGGGTGTGAGCGGCGGGCATCCGCTCTCCCCGCCCTTGTAGGGGAGGGGTCGGGGGCGGGGTCAGTATTATCCTGTCAGCTAAGAAGAGACTACCCCCACCTTCTCACCCCCGCCCCCGACCCCGCCCCTTAAGGGGTGGGGAGAGAGGGTCGGGGGTGGGGAATTGCGGCGGGCTGCGCCTCGTGTCCTCGCGGCGGGCATCCGCTCTCCCCGCCCTTGTAGGGGAGGGGTCGGGGGCGGGGTCAGTATTATCCTATCAACCAAGAAGATACTACTTCCACCTTCTCACCCCGCCCCCGACCCCGCCCCTTAAGGGGTGGGGAGAGAGAGGAGAGGGGCGGGGTCTGTATTGTCAGCCATTTCCCCGCATATCCGCACAATCTCAGCCACCACGCCGTCGTGGCAGGTCTGTACCTGATCGTTGGTGAAACGGACGACGCGGATGCCCTGTTCTTTGAGATACGCCGTACGTCGCTCGTCATACTCGTAGGTATAGTCATGGGCCGATCCGTCCAACTCGATACAAAGGCGGAGGGTGGGGCAATAGAAGTCGAGCACGAAGGGGCCGATGCCATGCTGCCGCCGCCACTTCCATCCGCCTGCGCCTCGTCCTCGCAGCGAGCGCCAGAGCAGGGATTCGGCGGGAGTCATGTTCAGACGCAGCGACTTGCGTTGGTCTTTATGTTCGGCGGCGTTGGCTTTGCCAGTGGGGTAGTGCATTATGTTGTTGTTTATTTGGAGTTATTTGCCCCGGCCTTTCACCCCGCCCCCTACCCCGCCCCATAAGGGGTGGGGAGAGAGGGGAGATGGGTGGGGAGAATTGCGGCGGGCTGTACCTCGTGTCCTCGCGGCGGGCATCCGCTCTCCCCGCCCTTGTAGGGGAGGGGAGACAGGGTGTGAGGGGTGGGGAGAATTGCGGCGGGCTGTACCTCGTGTCCTCGCGGCGGGCATCCGCTCTCCCCGCCCTTGTAGGGGAGGGGCTGGGGGCGGGGTCAGTATTATCCTGTCAGCTAAGAAGATACTGCCTCTGCCTCTCACCCCGCCCCCGACCCCGCCCCTTAAGGGGTGGGGAGAGAGGGTCGGAGGTGGGGAGATAGGGGTGTGAGGGATTCTTGCCTTCTTGCTTTGGCAAGCGTCTCCTGTCGTCGCCGAGCGGCAAGCATTCTTCGGCCGAGTGGGGAGCGGGTCTGTATCGCATTATGTTGTTGATGTTGTTTACGTTGTTTTTTAATTGGGAGTCAGGGCCGAGTGATGGTTTTCCTGCCTTCCTCTATGACGACGGTGGGGCGGCGAGGGTGTTGGCTCTGTTTACGGCCCAAGAGGTCATGGCGCGGTAGGGATGTGGAGGAAGTGGTGACAGGCGGGGTGACGGACGTGTCGTCTTCTTTTTTCACAGGGACATAGCGCTGGTTGTTGTTGATGATGGCATTGACCAGCTCCAAGCCTCGGACTTCGTAGGATTCCGACATGTCGGTACCGGCAAAGTCCATGAAGATGATACCCGTTGGGCCAGCATGCTTCTCGTCGGCCAGATAGTCGATGATTTTCTTGTTGCACAGGACAGCGTTGTCCCTGTTGCCGTCGGACGATGCCGATGCGGTGTAGCCCGAAGCACAGTTGATGCAGACCACCAGATGGCGGGTGGATTTGTTGACATTGTTCTGGGTGGAGAAATCGAGCAGCTTCTCAATACCTTTGAGCTTCAAGGAGGTGTACTCCATGACTTCATAGAAGTCCTGCACATAGAGCGTGCCTGTCAGGCCGGCAGCCCCCTTGATGGTGCCAGTAGCGTAGTTGGACTGGTGAGCCCAGCCAGTGATAAAGCCGCCGACAGGGGTGTTGGCATACTTGTCGCGAGAGAGTATGAGCACTTTACCACGCAGCTCACCTACGGTGATGTCGCGCTTATAGTCGGCCAGGAAGGGACGAACGTCGTCGCTGTTCAGACAGCTGTTCATCATGTTGTTCCACAGGCTGCTGTTGTTATCGCCGTCACTCTCATGGCGCATGACAACCACTACAAACTCGGTAGGATGGTCGGTCACGAACTGGCAGAGCTGTTTCAGCGTTTCAGGAAACTTGGCCTTGGTCTGAAGAACGCCGTGGTTGATGACCAGTTCGTCTTCATTGACGCAGGGGCGGAGGTCGAAGGCCCTCACGCCACAGTCTAACTGCTGGGCAATACTGAGGTCTTGGGTCACACCCATCGACGGACCTGCCAACTCGCCCAAGAAACCCGTCCAGCCCTCACCTGTCGCCGTATCGTGGGTGCCAGGGATGCTGACTTGCGACAGATAGGCGTTGTCGTCCAACCGTTCCATCCAATCTTCACCCAGACAGACCATTGCTGCCTGGGTGAAGAACAATGCTATTGCTAAGAATCTTTTCATCATTATTGTTTCAGCAGGTTCAGCTTCGCCTTCGGAGCGAGGGCATTGCTTACTTTCTCCGTGTATTGGCCTACCTTGGCGGTAGCGGTGCAGCGGATGTCGCGGCTCGAGGCGCCAATCTTGAAGAGGTAGTCGCCACCCTCGGTGAGCCATTGCGAGCCGGCCTCGTCGAACGAAGCGAGCATGCGGACGGGAATCTGCATGGTCAGCGTCTGGCTCTCACCAGGCTTCAGCTCGCGCGTCTTGGCAAAGGCCTTCAGCTCCTGAGCGGGCTTTTCTATCTGGCCCTTGGGAGCAGTCACATAGACCTGAGCCACTTCCTTGCCGGCCACGCTGCCAGTGTTCTTGACGGTGACGGAAACGGTGACGACATCGCCATTCACTTTGACGGCGGGCTTGGAGAACTCGAAGGTGGTGTAGCTGAGGCCATAGCCGAAGGGATAGGCCACCTCTTTATTAAAGGTATCGAAGAAACGATAGCCCACGTAGATATCCTCTTCGTGGTTGGTGTAGTCGTAACCCTGGACCTGACCTGTATAGCCTCTTGTCACCTCATAGGTATAGAAGTCCATGGTGCCGGGATAGCCCTTGGTTGAAGGATGATCGGTAGCAGCCAGCGGCCAAGTCATGGTGAGCTTGCCGGAAGGATTGACCTTGCCGGTGAGCAGGTCGGCCACGGAGTTTCCACCCTCCATACCCGGTTGCCAGGCGCAGAGTATGGCGTCGGGATAGCTGCTCCAAGAAGCCGTCTCGATGACAGAACCAGAGTTGATGATGACGACAACGGGCTTGCCGGCCTGGTGGAAGGCATTGCAGACGTCGATAATCAGAGCGCGTTCCTCGGGAATGAGATTAAACTCGGTCTGGATATCGCGGTCGATACCCTCGCCCGCCTGACGGCCGATAGTGATGATGGCGGCATCAGCAGTGTTCACTTCCTTGTCGATGGCAATCGGCGAGATGCTGATCTCCGGATATTTCTGCTGACCCATCATCTCTGTCTGGAACCACTTTGCCGGATGACGCTCGGCCTGGAATTTCACACGGGCATAGTCGATGTACTTACGATAGATATCGGTAAGGGTCTCGCTCGACTTGATGCCAGCATTCTTCAGACCTTCAAGCATATCAACCACGTAGGGCGGATGGACACAGCCAGAGCCTACGCCGCCGGAAAGGAAGTTGTAGCTGTTTTCACCAAACAGAGCCACCGTCTTGACATCTTTCCAAGGCAGGGTGCCGTTGTTCTTCAGCAGCACGATACCTTCGGCGGCACTCTGACGGGTGATGGCGGCATGGGCCTTGAAGTCGGGCGCGTTAGAGGCAGGATACTGCTTGAAGCTCGGCGTCTTGACGATGTACTCCAGCATGCGGCGCACATTGCGGTCGACGTCGGCCATGTCGAGCTTGCCGCTCTTCACACCCTCAATAATCTCCTTGACCTGTGCGGGCTGTCCGGGCTCCATCAGGTCGTTGCCGGCCTGTACCTCGGTAATGGTCTCCAGTCCCTTGCGAATGCCAATCCAGTCGGTCATCACAATACCCTTATAGCCCCAGTCGTCACGCAGGATGCTGGTCAGCAGGTCGCGGTTACCCATCGAATACTGGCCGTTCACCTGATTATAAGACGCCATGATGGTCCACGGGTCACTCTCGCGGACGGCAATCTCGAAGCCGCGCAAGTAGAGCTCACGGGCTGCACGCTGGCTCAGACGCTCGTCAACGGAGGTGCGGTCAGTCTCCTGCGAGTTGACGGCAAAGTGCTTGGCCGAGACACCAGCCCCTTGGCTCTGAACGCCGTTGATGTAGGCGGCAGCAATCTTACCCGTCAACAGCGGGTCTTCTGAGTAGTACTCAAAGTTACGACCACAAAGCGGGTTGCGGTGCAGGTTCATGCCCGGGCCCAGGATGACGTCGCAGCGATACTCCTTGGTCTCGTTACCGATGGCCTCACCTACCTTGCCTACAAGGTCGGTATTCCATGTGGAAGCCAAGCAGGAGCCAATGGGGAAGGCTGTAGCGTAGTAAGTCTTGTCGGTACCCTTGCGGGTGGGGTCGATACGCACGCCGGCAGGGCCGTCGGTAAGCACCGTGGCAGGGATGCCCAAGCGCGGTATGGCGGGTGAAGTACCTGCCGCACCAGCCACGAGGTCGGCCTCGCCTCCGACCACGGCCTGGTCGCCGAAGAAGTTGTTAGCCCCGCCAACAAGCAGTTTGGCTTTCTCTTCAAGAGTCATGGCCTTCATCACCTCGTCGATGTTGGTGGCCGAGAGTTTAGGTTGTGCGTTCATTGTCATCATACACGTTGTGGCCACAAGGACCGTAGAAATCAATCTTTTCATCATTCATTTCATGTTGGTTAGTAATTCTCTATTTGGCCATCAGACTAACGGCAAAGCCGCCACCAGGTGCCTCGGTCAGTTTCAGGGTATCGCCCTTCTTGACCGTTCGCTTGGTGATGACGTATGCTTGCGGATTCTTCTCGTAGTGGGCATCCTTGGCATCGGCATAGATGGTGCAGTCGTATTTGCGGCCTTTGTCGAGGAAGTCGAGCTTGATGACACTTTGGTGACCGTTCTCGTCGCACTTACCGCCAATGAACCAGTTGTCAGTACCTTTGGCCTTGCGGGCTACGGTGATGTAGTCGGCAGGCTCTGCTTCAAGATAGATGCTTTCATCCCAGTCGCAAGCCACGTCGCGGATGAACTGGAAGGCATCGTCGAACTTCTCGTAGTTCTCAGGCAGGTCGGCTGCCATCTGCAGGGGTGAGTACATGGTGAGGTAGAGGGCTAAGGAGCCGGCAATGGTGATGCGGGCCCACGACGTGTTGTTGCTCCACTCCGAGAGCTTGGTCACGAAAATGCCAGGAGTATAGTCCATCGGACCACCCTGCAGGCGGGTGAACGGCAGGATACAGGTGTGATCGGGACGTGAGCCGCCGAAAGCCTCGTACTCCGTACCGCGGGCAGACTCATTGCCGACAAGGTTCGGATAGGTGCGGCAGAGACCCGTGGGACGTGTAGCCTCATGGGCGTTGACCATGATGTGGTGCTTGGCAGCCTCCTTTACGACGTAGAGGTAGTGGTTGTTCATCGACTGCGAGTAGTGATGGTCGCCACGGGGAATGATGTCGCCCACATAGCCCGTCTTCACGGCATCGTAGCCATATTTGTTCATCAGCTGGAAGGCTTTTTCCATGTGGCGCTCGTAGTTCTGTGTCGATGACGAGGTCTCGTGGTGCATCAGCAGCTTCACGCCCTTGGAGTGGGCATAATCGTTGAGCATCTTGATGTCGAAGTCGGGATAGGGCGTCTGGAAGTCGAAGACGTCGCGTTTCCACATGTTGGCCCAGTCTTCCCAACCAACGTTCCAGCCCTCGACGAGCACTTGGTCAAGGCCATTCTTGGCGGCAAAGTCGATGTAGCGCTTCACGTTTTCGTTGTTGGCCTTATGGGTGGTGTTGGGCTTCACCTTGGACCAGTCAATCTGATTCAGGTAGATGGAGGGGAAGTCGTTGGTATAGTGCCAGGAACCGCGTCCCACGATCATCTCCCACCACACGCCGCAGTACTTCGTGGGATGAATCCACGAAACATCTTCGAGAGCACATGGCTCATTGAGGTTCAGGATGAGGTTCGACGACAGCATATCGCGAGCATCGTCTGAAACCATCACCGTGCGCCAAGGCGTGTTGCAAGGTGTCTGCATGGCACCCTTCAGGCCTGTGGCATCAGGGGTCAGGTGGCTGACAAAGGTGAAGGGCTTGGGCAACGGCCAGGGCGACGGCTTAGGATTGGGCGTATAGGCGTTGCTGCCACCGCCCAGTTTTGTCGTCAGCGCCTTGGTCTGGGCATCTACCAGTTCCAAGTGCATCGTGGCGTAGTCGGCACAAGCAGCCTCGTGGATATTGATGTAGAGACCGTCTTGCGACTTCATCTGAAGTGAGGTCTGCACACCCGTAGGAGAAAAGACGGCCACAGAAGAGTTGTCCCAGTTGACGGCTTCCTTCATACGGCCGCGAATCTCAGAGAGGCGGCACTCCTGGGTTTCCTGCTCCTGGGTGTCATAGTCACCAGGCAGCCACCAGGCTGTATGGTCACCAGCCATAGCGAACTCCGAGTGCTCTTCCTTGATGAGGAAGTAGTTCAGCTCTTTCTGCTGTGGGAACTCATAGCGGAAGCCGATACCGTCGTCGTAGACACGGAAGCGGATGGCTATCTGGCGTTGTTCTGTTTGTTGCTGTAGCACAGCAACATGCTCGACGTAGTGGTTACGGATGGTGGCTGTCTCGCCCCAGACGGGGCGCCACGTCTCGTCCTGTTCCTTGGTCTCTTCATTAACAATCGAGAAACCGTCCATGAGGTCAGTCTCCTTCAGTCCACGAGAGGCGTGCTTGTCCTTGGCCAACTCGAGGCCGAGGTGGGAAGGCAGCACTACTGCCCGTCCCTTGTAAGTCATTTCATACGTCGGGCGCCCTTTCTCGTCAACAGAGAACTTCAGTTCGATATCTCCATTCGGTGACTTCACGCCACCAGCACTTGCCAATAGAGAAACAAACAACAAATTTAATAAACAGATAATCTTTTTCATAAATTCTTTAGTTTAAAAAGTTGTCTTAGTTGTCCAAGTTGTCGTTAAAATCAAAACGCAATTAGTAGTTTTTATTAACGACAACTTGGACAACTTAGACAACCATTTATTTTCGTCCACTTTGTATAATTAATGTGCTGATTTCGTTGTTCAGTTCATCGGCTGCCATCAACTGCTCAATGGTGAGGTGCATGCGGTAGCGCCAGTAATGGCGGGGATTTGCCGGAATATTGATGCGCTCGGCATTGGCATCGGGCAGACGCAGCTTCTCGTCAATCGAGAGCCAGTCCTGCAAGGAGAGCAGGCAGAGCATGGAGGGACTGGTGAGGTGACGGCTGACGATGTCCTTGGCCAGCCAGCCAGGCAGCGGATGGGGAGCCTCCCCGCTGCGATGGAGCGTGGAAGCACCATAATAGTCCTGTGTACGCTCGTAGTCTTCGTCCCACCACTGGCGCAGTGTTGGCATGTCGTGAGTGGAAATGGTACAAACCGAGCGATACGGATTGTGGCTCAATCGTCCGAAGCGGTATTTCGAATCCTTCGGCATCGACTGGATTTCGAGCGAGAGGATGCGCAACTCATTCATGACCCAAGGCACACAGTCAGGCACCATGCCGAGGTCTTCGGCACAGACGAGCATGCGTGTGGCCTGAGTCAGCCGCGGCAGTTTCTTCATAGCCTCCTGATACCAGAACTGGTTGTTACGGCGGTAGAAGTAGTCGTTGTAGAGACGGTTGAAGCAGAACTTCTGCTCGTCGCTAAGCTGCTCGAATGCCTCCTGATACTGTACGGCAATGCGCGGATGCCAGCGGTCATTACGCTTATGGTCGACGAGGAATAAGCCTTCGTTGAACTGCACGCCATAGCCCGCAATCTCTTCGATGCTCATTCCCAAAGCAGGTGCAAACTGTCCCATGAGTCCGGATTTCTCTGGCATGGGAATCTCCCAGATACGGAAGAAACCTAAGACATGGTCAATGCGATAAGCATCGAAATACTCGGCCATCTTACGGAAGCGACGTACCCACCACTGGCAATTGTCTTTCAGCATTTCATCCCAGTTGTAGGTGGGGAAGCCCCAGTTCTGACCGTCGGCAGAGAATGGATCGGGTGGAGCACCGGCCTGACCGTTCAGGTTGAAGTACTTGGGCTCAACCCATGCCTCAACACCATCTCTGGATATACCAATGGGGATATCACCCTTCAATATAACACGGTGGGCACGGGCATGGGCATGGGCAGCATGCATCTGAGAATCCAGGCAATACTGAACATAGTACCAGAATTGTAACTGCTTCTTATCCTTAAATGTCGACTTCTGCGTGTTGGCCACCGTCGCACCTTTAGGCCATTTCGAGAACTCGGCAGTTCCATATAGGTCACGGTAGTAGCAGAAAGCAGCGTACGGCACAAGCCACTCCTTGTTCTCTTCGAAGAACTTCTTGTAGTCAGGACGGCGCTGTACTGACGTCCATTCCTGTGCAAATACGATGCGCAAGTAGTCCATCTTTGCCTTGAACATGCGCTCATAGTCAATCTGGGGCAGGGCATTCAGTTCCTGACGCAGCTGTTCCATTTCGGCGCGCTTCTGCTCATCCTTGATAGCTGGCAGCTGACGCAGGTCGCAATACTGCGGATGGAGCGCATAGATGCTGATAGAATTGTAGGGATAGGAGTCCTGCCAGGTGCCTGTCATGTTGGTATCGGTAATGGGCAGCACCTGGAGGATGCGCTGGCGAGTCTTGTCACACCATTCAATCATCAGCTTCAGGTCACCAAAATCGCCAACGCCGAAGCTGCCTTCCGAACGGAGCGAGAAGACGGGAACCACAGTACCAGCACCCTTCCAAGGATAGACGGGGAAATAAGCCTGCGGCAACTCGTAGACCACCACGTCGCCCTGTTCCATGTCGGGCAACACGATTGTACGGTTCATGCCGTTTTCCCATAGGGGAGTCAGATCTATCTCTTCGTCAAGAGCCACAAACTTGAATTCGAAGGTTCGCGTCAAGGCATCGGCATCCAACGTGATGGCCCACTCGTTTTGCTCATGCTCAGCCATCTCTAAAGCACGTTTGGCTTCCCAATTGCCCAAGGTCTCGCCACCGCCTATAACTGCCAACCGCTCATTGCCACGCAACTGTGGGGCACGTACCTTCAGTCGCACCGTACGGCTATAGTCTGCTTCTTTGCTCAATCGGCACTCACGTGCAAACACACAGTCAGTAAATGCTGACGAATAGAGGTAGCTGTCCTCAGGAATGTCAATCCAGTGGTCATACACGATGTAGCGTGTTGCCTTGGTGGCAGAGAATTCCAGACGGTGAGGCTGTACGAGCCACTCGTGGCGATATTCTTCGTCGCCACGGTATACCGAATAATAATAATCCACGTACGCGCAGGCCTTGCCATGATTGATGGTGCAAGTCCAATTCAAGCCATTGAGCGTACCCATCTTGTGCTGTTCGACCTTTCCGTTTTCTTTCAGAATGTTGAGTACCAACTCTTCACCAAAAGTAGTCTGATACTCCAAATTGAATAGTAATTTCATATCGTTAGCGTTTTTAGTCTACTGCAAAAGTACGAAAAATAATAACCCACTGTTCATCGACAGCGGGTTATTATGGAATAAAACTGCGCAAACGTTTGCACCTTAGGCCTCCTTTTCCTTGATGGCAAAGACGGAGAGCGAACCGAAAACCAGCAATACCGCTGATACAAACATCATGGCCGACTGGGTGCCGCCTACCAGTCCGAAAACAGTACCGCCACAGGCAGCAGCAATGATCTGAGGCAGACAGATGGCACAGTTGAACAAGCCTAAGTATGCACCCATGTGACCATAACCCTGAAGGGCATTCGTCACCAGCGTGAAGGGACAGGCAAGCATCGCTGCCCATACGCAACCCACCAGCACGAAGGGCACAATCTGGAGGTACTGATCATGACAGAACGGGATGAGTGCAAAGCCCAAAGCACCAAGCATGATACTAACGCTATAGGCAATCTTCATGTTTTTGAAGCGGGGAATGAGCGTAGCCCACACCACAGAACTCAATGCCTGTACGGCATAAAGCACACCCGTCCAATTGCGGGCGGTCTGATAGGCCTCAGTCTCAGGGTTGTCGGTATTCCACACCGTCTCGGAAACAGCACCCACAACGTAGGACCACATATAGAGGAAGGCGGCCCAGCAGAAGAACTGAACCAGACTGACACGCCAGAAGTTCTTTGGGGCACGCATGAGCAGGGCAATCCAGTTGGCCTTGTTTTCTTTCTCAGACGGAGCGGGATTATACTCATTATACTCCTTCGGCTCCCACTCACGCACCTTCATAGTGGTGTAGACGACACAGACGATGAGAATGGCTGCACCAACATAGAACGACCAGATGACCGAATCTGGCACCACACCTTTGGGAGCTACATTCTTCACTCCTAACCATGTGAATAAGAAGGGGAAGATGAAGCCTGCCACACTGCCAGCGTTACATAGGAACGACTGGATGCTATAGGCCTTTCCTTTCTGCTTCTCGTTCACCATGTCGCCCACCATCATCTTGAAGGGCTGCATCGCCATGTTCAGCGAAGTGTCGAGCAGCATCAGGGCAACCAGGCCAAAGATAAGTGCCATGCTCACCGTCATGCCGAACGAGCCGGCATTGGGCAACAGACACATGACAATCACAGCCAGCGTAGCACCAATAAACAGGTAGGGAATGCGCCGGCCGAAACGTGTCCAGGTCTTGTCGCTCAAGCTTCCCACGATGGGTTGCACCAGCATACCCATCAGCGGCGGAAGAATCCAGAAGTAGCTTAAGTCATGAGGATCGGCACCAATCGTGTGGAAAATGGACGAGATGTTAGCACTCTGCAGGGCGTAGGCTATCTGTACGCCAAAAAATCCGAAGCTCAGGTTCCAGAGCTTCCAAAACGACAAATCAGGTTTTTGTTTCATAATACCATATCTTTATTATTTTAATACAACTTTAACAACTGGGACAACTTTAAACATTACGTTTAATTTTACCATCAATACCTACAATCTCTTTCAGTTCTTTATCATAGAAATATCTTTCTATAATAGCAAAATTAGGTGCAAAATTTACAAGTATTCCACAAGTACATCCCAACAAACGCATATAATTGAAAAGTTGCGCCCGATGATTACTTATCAACTCTGCAACAGACTTACATTCAACAACAATATCGCCTTTACAAAGGAAGTCGACACGATACTCAGCAGACATTTCCTTACCATGATAACAAGGATGAAATGACAATTCTCTTTGGAAGGGAATGCCACTCTCCTCTAACTGCATTTGAAGTCCTTCCTGATAGCAGTATTCATTAAGTCCTGCTCCCAATTCCTTATGAACTTCATGAATGGCTCCCACTACATCATAAATATGTTTTTTATATTCTGCCGTATCTATCATCACCTTTAAATAGTTGTCTTAGCTTGCAAAAAGTTGTCTTAGTTGTCCAAGTTGTTTTATTAATAAAAACACTACCTCGTCGTTCCACGAATGATAAGCCGAGTCCGGACTACACGCTTCTCTACCTTGTCGAGGGGCGAAAGACCCTCTACTTTGTCGATCAGTATCTCGGCAGCCTCCTCCCCTACCCGCTTACCGCGCTGCTCAACCGTGGTGAGCATGGGATCACAGGCCACGGCACGCTGGCCGTTAGTAAAGCCACAGATGCTGATATCCTCAGGCACCCGAAGCCCCATTCGCTTGACGGTATAGAGAATGCCGATGGCCGTATCGTCGTTTACGGCAAAGAAGGCATCAGGATAGTAGTCGCCATCAAACAACTCTGGCGTGATCAACTCGGCATCCTGACGGTTGTCGCAGATACGCGTCAGGTGCTCATCGAACTTCAGGCCACGCTTCAGCAAGGCATCCTTATAGCCATTGAAGCGGTTCTTCGAGATCTCCAACTGCATCGGCGCCCCGTAGAAGGCAATGCGCCTACACCCCGTCTCTATCAGATAGGTCACGGCATTGAAGGCTCCCATATAGTCGTCGACCACCACCCGACTGGCATTCACACCAGTACAGATACGGTCGTAGAACACCATCGGAATGCCAGAGTCTATCAGCTTCTGGAAATGTTCATAGCTCTGGGTGTCCTTCGCCTGAGACACAATAACGCCGCACACCTTCTGCCGATGGAACATCTCGCAGATGCGGACTTCACGCTCGTGCTGCTCATTGCTCAGTGCCACCATGATATAATAGCCACGAGCCATTGCAGCCTCTTCGATACCTGTCAGTACTGAGGAAAAGTAATAGTGTGTAAACTCTGGGACGATGACACCAATGACCTTTGAGGTTGCCACCCTGCTGTGACGCAGAGCCGCGCCAATTACATTAGGGAAAAAATTATGTTCGCGCGCGTATTGCTGAATCATTCTTCGCCGCTCTTCGCTAATGCGTGGCGAATCCTTCAGGGCACGCGACACAGTTGCCACAGAGATTCCAAGCTCTTTGGCTATATCCTTCATTGTCATCGGTGTAGATTCCTTCATGACTGGTTTTTAGTTTACAAATGCAAAGATAGTTCTTTTTGATATTCGGTGGTCACGACAACGTCCTTATTGTTAACCTTTCGGCGTGCAAACGTTTGCATTACCATTATAACGGATTTAGGCAAAAAAAAGTACAATGAAAGCAAAAGAAAACTAACTTTGCACCAAAATTTTACGTAAAACTATAAAATTAACTCTAATTAAATGGAATGATGAAGCAGGTAAACATTAGAATCCCGCTTAGGATGCTCGGCCTTGTCTTAGGCCTATTCCTATCGGTAGGCGCCTTCGCCCAAATTACGGTAAAGGGCCATGTGAAAGACTCGCAGGGAGAACCCATCATCGGCGCAACCATCCGTGTTGTCGGACAGTCGGTGGGAGGAACGATTTCCGATTTCGACGGAAACTTCTCCTTACAAGCAAAACAGGGTGCGCAGCTCACCGTCTCGTCGGTAGGCTACCAGACGGCCACAGTGGCTGCCTCGCCCAATGTAGTGGTAACGCTGATCGACGATGCACAGGTTCTCGAGAACGTGGTGGTCATCGGTTATGGTCGTGCCAAGAAATCAGACCTGACTGGTTCTGTGTCGGCAGTTAAGCCCGATGACATGAACCACGGTCTGCAGACATCTGCCAACGACATGTTGCAGGGTAAGATTGCAGGTGTTAACGTCACCAATGGCGGTGGACGTCCTGGTGACGGCGCTACAATCCGCATTCGTGGTGGTTCGTCTCTGAACGCCAGCAACTCTCCTCTGATTGTGATTGACGGTCTGACAATGGATAGTTATGATAAGGAAAGTACCAACCCATTGGCTTTGGTGAATCCAAACGATATTGAGACCTTTACCGTCCTGAAGGATGCATCAGCTACTGCCATCTATGGTAGCCGTGCTTCTAACGGTGTGATCATCATCACCACTAAGAAAGGACGCGCAGGTGCTGCACCCAGCATCAGCTATAATGGTAATGTATCTGTTGGTTTCGTCAGCAAGAAGCTCGATGTCATGGATGCCAGCGAGTACATGCCCTATATCAAGAACCTGGTCATGAATGCGCGCGGCTATTCTGAGGAAGAGTATCTTGCCAGTTCCGAGTATGCCAACTTAGGTTACTTCGACGAGCAGGGTAATCATCTGTTTGCTGATACCGACTGGCAGAAAGAAATCTATCGTACTGCCGTTTCTACCGACCACAACATTACCGTGTCTGGCGGTCTGAAGAACATGCCTTATCGCGTGAGCTTGGGCTATACCAACCAGAACGGTGTCGTGAAGAAGAGCGACTACCAGCGCTATACTGCCAGCTTCAACGTGTCACCCACGCTGTTGGACAATCACCTGACATTCAACATCAATGCCAAGGGCATGTATTCCAAGCAGGACAGACAGAGTGGTGCTGCCATCTACAACGCCCTGGCTATGGATCCCACCAAGCCCATCTACGCTGTCACCAGCGAGATGAAGAAGAACTACGGCGGCTATTGGCAGTGGCCCAGCTCTGCATCTTGGGCTGATACAGAATGGACAGCAAACAAGAACTCATTGGCTGCACAGAACCCTGTTGCCGCATTGGAACTCTATAACCAAGACGTCAAAGCCAAGGAACTGATTGGCAATATTGAAATTGTGTACAAGTTGCACGGCTTGGAAGATCTCCAGTTACACGTCAACGGTGGTATGGACCTTTCCAACAGCAAGAAGAGTACTGATGTAAGCCCCTATAGCTTCGACAACTACTATTATGGCTTCTACGACAACAGCAAGACCGATACCTATAACCTCTCGCTGAATGCCTATGCCGACTACATGAAGGAAATCGGCATCCATAACATTACGGCTATGGTTGGTTACGAGTGGCAGCACTTCCACAGGAAGAACAACTATCATTCCTATGGTCTCTATCCCTCTACCAACACCGAGAGCCCAGGCGCTTACTACAATGAGTCGGCCAACCCCGACTACAAGACCGAGAACTACCTCGTGTCGTTCTTCGGACGTCTGAACTACACGTTGCTCGACCGCTACATGCTGACCGCTACGCTGCGTGCCGACGGTTCTTCACGCTTCAACTGGCTCGACACTGCCGACAACGAGCAGTGGGGTCTGTTCCCCTCTGCCGCCTTCGCATGGAAGGTGAATGAGGAGCCTTTCCTGAAGGACGTCAGCTGGCTGTCTGACTTCAAGCTCCGTCTCGGATGGGGTATCACTGGTCAGCAGGAGGGTATCGCCGACTTCAGCTATATTCCTACCTACACCCCCAACATTCAGGGTGCCTACTACTATCTCTTCGGTGATGGTTCAACCACACGTCCTGACGGTTTCTATCAGGCATTGACATGGGAGAAGACCACCACTTGGAACGGCGGTATCGACTTCGGTATCATGAACGACCGTCTGACCTTCAGCGTCGATGTCTACCACCGCAAGACCAAGGACCTTATCAATAAGGTGGTGCTGCCCGTGGGAACGAACTTCTCCAACAAGATCGACAAGAACATTGGTTCGCTGCACAACACTGGTGTTGAGTTCACCGCCAACTGGCGTGCCGTCCAGACCAAGGATGTCACCTGGCAGCTGGGCTACAACTTCACCTGGAACAAGAACGAGATCGACGAGCTGGTCGACGGCTCCAATGATGACTACATGATTCTTCACGGCGGAGCAGCCTATGGCGTTGGTGGTAACGTCAAGTCCTACCATGTCGGCTCGCCTGTTGAGGCCTTCTATGTCTACCAGCAGGTTTACGACCAGAACGGTCAGCCCATCCTCGGACAGTTCGTCGACCGTAACGGCGATGGCACTGTCACCTCTGCCGACCGTTACTTCTACAAGAAGTCAAATCCCGATGTCACCATGGGTCTCACCTCCAAAGTTATTTGGAAGAACTGGGACTTCAGCTTCTCAATGCGTGCCAACCTGAACAACTACGTTTACAATGGCATAGAGGCAGGCGGCATCTCCAACGTGTCCATCACTGGTCTCTATACAGGCAACACCTGGCATAACGTCTATAAGGACGCTGCAGAGAAGGGCTGGACAGCCACCAGCGAGAAGACCACACTCTCTGACTACTTCATCCAGAACGCTTCGTTCCTGAAGCTCGACAACGTGACGCTGGGCTACTCCTTCGACAAGCTGTTTGGTACCAAGCTCAACGGCCGCGCCTATCTCACCGCACAGAACGTATTTACCATTACGAAGTATAAGGGCATCGACCCTGAAATCGACGGTGGTTACGACGGCAGTATCTATCCGCGCCCGCTCATGGGAATCTTCGGAGTAAGTCTGAATTTCTAAACGATAAAATAGGATACAATTATGAAACTGAATATATTTAAGAAAATCATTCCTGCTGCAGCCCTGGTCTGCTCATTAGGCTTCACCGCCTGTGTCAACGACCTGCATGTGGAGAACATCAACCCGCAGCAGAACCCCAACTATTCCGAAGAGGCACTGCTGAACAAGATCTACAGCAGTTTTGTACTCACTGGTCAACAAGGTCCCTCTGGAAAGGGCGACATCCAGGACGTTGACGAGGGTTTCTCTGACTACTACCGCAATGTATGGGAGTTACAGGAGTTCACCACCGACGAAGCCAGCTGGGTGTGGATTGGCGACCCCGGTATCCCCGAACTGTTGCACAACACCTACGACGCCAACAACTCGTGTTCCGCAGGCCTCTACTATCGCCTGTTCTTCACCATCACGCTCTGCAACTACTATCTTGACCAGTTCCCTGCCAATGGTAGCGAAGAGAACACCAAGCGTCGTGCTGAAGTACGCTTCGTACGTGCCTTCACATACTATCAGGTAATGGATCTCTATGGCAATGCCACCTTCACTGAGCACGTTGTTGCCGAGGCTGGTGAGCGCTATACACGTCAGCAGTACTTTGACTTCATCGAGAAGGAGTTGAAGGCTATTGAGAACGAGTTGGGCGCAGCTGGTACGATGACCTACGGCCGTGTTGACAAGGTGGCTGCTCAGCTGCTGCTGGCCCGCCTCTATCTGAATGCCGAGGTTTACACAGGCACCGCCAAGTGGGGCGAAGCCAAGGAGTATGCTCAGAAAGTCATTGACAATGGCTACTACCACCTGCACACCACGGGTGCCACCAATCCCGCAACAGGCGAAAAGTACACAGCCTATCAGATGCTGTTCCTGGCCGACAACGACACCAACGGTGCACAATATGAGGACATCTTCCCCATCCTGCACGACGGCGTCAACACTCAGAGCTATGGTGGTATGCACTACCTCGTGCTCTCTTCCTATGCCAAGCCCGCCGAGAGCGACATGGAGAAGTGTATGCCTTCTGGTACAACAGCTGCCTGGGGTAAGTGTATGCGTGTAAGAGGTAAGCTGATCGACAACTTCTTCGGCGAGGAGACAGTTCTGCCCGAGGAGCCCGCCTCACAGGAAGAGATCACCAAGATTGCTGGCGACGACCGCGCCCTGTTCTATACCGGCAAGGCCTTCACCACTGGCAAGGGCTACACCCGCTACATCACCGACGAGACCGATGCAACCCACGGCTACGCCTGCGCTAAGTTCCGCAACGTCCGCTCCGACGGTGGTACCACCAGTATCGTTGACCAGTTCGTAGATACCGACCTGCCGCTGATGCGTATAGCTGAAGCTTATCTGACTTACGCAGAAGCAGAGACCCGCATAAATGGTTCAACGGCCGATGCTGCCAGTAAGATTAATGAACTGCGCAAGCGTGCCCATGCTGCTACTCAGAATAGCTACACGCTCGCCGACTTACGTACCGAGTGGTCGAAGGAGTTCTGGTGTGAGGGACGCCGCCGTATGGACCTCGTCCGTTTCAACAGCTATGGTGGACAGTCTTCTTACACTTGGGAGTACATGGGAGGAGCTGCCGCTGGTTCACAGTTCCAGGCCTTCCACAACATCTTTGCCATTCCTCTGAATGACTTGACCAACAACCCGAACCTCGAACAGAATCCGGGCTATTAAATCGAAAATCGAAAATTGAAAATAGAAAATTGAAAATTGAAGGTTATGAAAAAGATATATAAAAGCCTGCTCTTCACGATGATCGCAGTCGTGCCCTTCCTTACTTCCTGTAAGGACGACAACGACAGCAACCCCACGTTGAGCATTCCGACGAGCTTCGTGCTGAACACGCCGGAAATGGCAGCCAATAACGTGTATGACCTGCCTTACGGAAAGGTGAACCTCACAGCCTCACAGCCTAACTACGGTGGATGGCCGGCAGCTGTTTACTATGCCGTGCAGGTGTCGCTCGACGGCAGCAACTGGACTGAGCTGCCTACTACCTATACCAATCCAAGCATGAGCATCGATGGTTCTGAGATCAACGACGTGGTGCTGCCGCTCTACCGTGAAGCCAACAACGACGAGGATCCCGCCAGCGGACTGCCCGTATTCCTGCGTTCTCGCGCTTTCCTTGGCGACACTGGCATGAACTACGCCGAGGTCCTCTCCAACAGCGTTTCCATCAAGGTCTATGCTTGGGAGGCTCCACAGGAGCTCGCCCTACCTACCAACATCTTCGTTTGCGGTGGAAGCATTGGCGATGCCTGGAGCACTTGGAAGCCCGTTCCTCTGATCTGGACCAAGGAAGGTCAGTTCTACACCATGATCTACAACAATGCCGACGGCTTCAAGTGGGGTAACAAGCCCAACGATTGGTTCGGCTACGATATGATCGATGAGTTTGTCAACCAGGTCGACGGCCTGACCATCTCTACTGATGGCGACGGCAACATCGTTTTCGACAAGGCTGGCTGGTACGTGCTGAAGTTCGTCACCGCTATCGAGGGCAAGAAGGTGAAATACACGCTCACCGTAGCTCCTGGTAAGGCCTGTGCCATTGGTGCAGCTGTCGACAACAGTAGCTGGAGCGGTGTTGAGATGACACCTCCCGACGGCAAGGATGGCAACTGGACGTTCAGCGACTTCACCGGCTCTGGTGAGATGCGTGCTTACATCGTCGTTCCTGGCGTTGACTGGTGGCAGACGGAGTTCACCATCCTCAACGGCAACGGTGAGCTGGTTTGGCGTGACGCTGATCACAACAGCGACAGCAACTGGAAGGACGACGTAGGTGAGGAGTATTCCGTATCTGTTGGTCCTGGCAAAACCATCAAGGTGAACTTCGACCGCAGCACGGGTGTTGTGGAGTAATTAACATTTAAAATTTAGGAATTGTATGAAGAAACATATATTATTCGGTGGAATGATGCTCATTGCAGCAGCCTTCACCGGTTGTACGGAAGACTTCAAGGACTGGGCAAGCCCCATCTCCAATCCTGAGCCTGCGGCCATCACCATTCCTGGCGTAACGGCTTCTGCCGCCGCCTCGAACATCGACCTGGCTAAGGCTGACGACGCAGTAAAGCTGATTGCTGTCAGCGCTGCTGCCGCTCCTGAGGGCACCACTTTCGACAAAATGCGCATCGTCATGACGCCAGCAGGCCTTGAAGATGCTGACTCAAAGACCATCCAGGCACTCTCCACCGCTGAAGGTACATTCAGCAAGGAAGTGCTGCAGGATATGATTGTCGAGAACTTCGGACGTCGGCCCGAAGTGCGCACCTACGATGCCAAGGTTTATCTCGATGGCGTCTATAAGGGACAGGCCGCCTATATCGATGCCGGCTCTGTACAGCTGACACTGATTCCCGAGGCTCCGAAGATTGCCCAGAACTATTACATCGTTGGCGGTAAGCTCGACTGGGCTGGTTCTGCCGCCTCCAAAGAACAGAAGTTCTCACACAGCGACAAGGATGTCTACGAAGATCCTATCTTTACCATCATCTTCGATGCTGCCGACGGCGACACGTGGTTTGCCATTGGCGACGACGAGGCTTGCGATGCCATTGCTGGCGGCGACTGGTCCAAGCTCTTTGGTATCGTGGGTGGTGAGAACGAAGCCACATCGGGTTCATTCGACTATCGCTACAACCTTGGAGCCGACAACACCTTCAAGATGGCTGCTGGTCCCAAGCGCATCAAGGTGGTCATCGACATGATGGAGCGCACCTTCCAGGTAACGCCCGTCAACATTGCCGATACCTACTACCTCATTGGCAGTCCTGGCGAGTGGAACGCAGAGTCGGCCAAGACTCAGAAGTTCTCTCATAGCGACAAGGATGTGTCCGAGGATCCCGTCTTCACATATACCTTCGACGGCTCGGGTGGTGAGATGTGGTTCGCTTTTGGCGACGAGGAAGCTATCAACGCCGTGGCTGAGGGCACATGGAACAAGCTCTTCGGTACCACAGGTGCCAGCGAGGACTTCAGCGGCTCCTTCGACCGCCGCTACAACCTCGACGGCGACCACTCCTTCCACGTCGACGGACTGGCCAAGAAGTATCGCTTCACCATCAACATGGCTGAGATGACCTACGAAATCAAGGCTATCAACTTTGCCGAGTATATCTGGGAGGCTGGTGTCAACAACGACTGGGGTGCTATTGAGCAGCCGCTCTACTGCGCCGACGGCAATGGCCTCTACACTGGCTTCTTCTATGCTCAGGATGCCGACTGGTCAGGCGGCAAGGGTGCCTTCAAGTTCACTGGAGCCTTCAACAACTGGGACAACGGTAACTACGGCACTGGCACCAACGACGAGCAGGGCGGCACCCTCATCGACGATGGCGGCTCAGGCAACGTGTTCGTGACACCTGGCTTCTATCGCGCCGACGTCAACATGGCCGACATGACCTTCACCCTCACTCGTATCAACAGCGTCTTCGTCGTTGGCAGCGCCGTCAACAACGACTGGGACACTGGCGTCGAGATGACCTACAACCTCGAGAAGCGCTGCTGGGAGACAACCACCACACTCGGCGAGGGCGTCATCAAGTTCAAGGGCAACGGCACCTGGGACAACCAGGACGGCAACTGGGGCGGAACGCTCGACAACATCATCAACGGTTCGAACGACAACATCCCCATCAGCGTCACTGGCAAGGTCCACATCGAGTTCTACCCGAAGTGCGACACCAAGTCCTACGCCACCATTACTCCTGCCGAGTAATCACCCCCCACATACCATAAATCAGGCGAGCCGCATTCCGCTACGGCTCGCCTCTTTTTTCTCCTTTTTCTTGGAAGTTTCAATTATTATTCCTATCTCTTGCACCCGGAGCGCTCCCCGCCAAACGGGGAGGCGGCATCCGCCAGAGGGGCGGCGGGCGGTTACGACCCCGTTCCGTAAAGAAACGGGGGAAACGAACCGCCTGTTTTTCATAAGTTTAATGGGGAAAACGGAGAATAATTGAAAGAAAATGCGTGACTTTGCCGTCGAATTCAGCAAGTAATCGATTATGTGTACATACAAGGATATTGACATCCTCCAGTTGCCTAACGGTCAGACGGCCAGCGAGGCCAACCGTGCTGCGAGCCTTGAGATAGAGCGCATCTATGCAGACTCGTGGCGTCGTGGTGTTTCCGTGCCTTTCTTCGACAACGACGGAAACACTTATCTGGCCAATCCCGATGGCAGCGAGGATCGCGTAAAACTTGACCGCCGCAGCCGCACCTACCGCATTCTTCACCGTACTGCCGCTCCTGGCAAAGGCCGTTACTCTTATCTCATTTCTCGATAGATGGAGCGTCGCCCTGAAGTTACGGAGCAGCGAGCGCCATCAAGCCATACGCACAAGGTTGTCGATAATCCTCCGATATGGTTCAAGGAGCAGTTTGAGGAATTGTTTGCTAATCTTTAATCATTTTGATCTTGTGGAGGGTTCCATGCTAGTGATTCAATGGCGGCCTCCCGAAGTTTTTTCTGACGACGAAAAGGCCGCCCTGGAAGAATCGGGCGGCCAGGTAATATAATTATAATAATGTATGGAGGTTACCTTCTTGTTCCCTTCTGTCAATAGAGGAAAGGAGAGCCCCCCGCCGCTCTCCCCGCCCCTGTTAGGGGAGGGGCTAGGGGTGGGGTTTGTGCCATATTGATTCGTTGGCGGCCACGTAACGTACCCCTTCCCCCGTATATAAAAACCGTCCCCTTTGTATGATAGCCATGTGATCACGAGAACCGACTCTTCGATCCCTTCAGTTACGTCAAGAAACCATGCAACGGTAGATGCTCATGGGTATGTAATATACGTCCATGTTTTTCCTCTATGGAAAGACGGAACATTATATATACATACGGCGTGGGGTCTTCGTTGCTCGTTTCGACGTAACGGGTAAGTTCGAAGACCTCAGCTGTGGAACGGGCAACAGTAGGGTTCCACGCTTGAGCCAGTATTAAATTTCGCCGACATTGATTATCAGTACGTTACAAGTGGTAACTTGATGCGCTGATACCATAATGTTCCCAAGTTATAACACCTATAGCAATTGATTCCCAAGAGATGACTATGAGACTTTTTACTACGGAATGGCAATTTGCAGTTGTTAACACCAAATTGCCGTTTTGCTGTTATCACTTTTGAATCTGTTCTTGTGCAACTG
>CADBHI010000038.1:738-44439 GCA_902794405.1 uncultured Prevotellaceae bacterium | reverse complement strand
GTGGGCTTTGTGAATGGTATTCCCTTGCTGTTTATGGAACTGAAGAACCACGATGTGGAGGTTGTGGATGCCTTCAACAAGAACTATCGTGACTATCTCGATACCATTCCACAATTGTTCTATCATAATGCCTTCATCATGTTTAGTAACGGATTGGAGGCACGAGTGGGAACCATCGACTCGAAGTGGGAGTTCTTCCATGAGTGGAAACGACTGACTGAGGAAGATGCAGGCAGCATAGAACTGCCTACGATGTTACGTGGTATCTGTAAGAAAGAGAATTTCCTCGACCTGTTGGAGAACTTCATCCTTTATGACCATAGCGGAGGTAGAACGGCAAAGATTATGGCTCGTAACCACCAGTATTTGGGCGTGAACCAAGCTGTGGAGATGTATCGCAACCGTCAGTACCTAAACGGTAAACTGGGCGTATTCTGGCATACGCAAGGCAGTGGCAAGAGTTATTCGATGCTGTTCTTAGCGCAGAAAATACGCCGTAAGTTTGAGGGCTCGCCAACGTTTTTGGTGCTTACAGATCGCGACGAACTGAACAAGCAGATTAGTGATACCTTCGAGAACTGTGGACTTCTGGGCAATGTGAAAGCCAAAAAGTTCATAGCCAGCAGTGGTGAGGATTTGAAAACGAAACTGAAGGGCAATCCATCGTTCATCTTCTCGCTCATTCAGAAGTTCAATGACCCGAAGGCAGAGCCTATCTATCCCGACCACGATATTATTGTGATGAGCGACGAGGCACACCGTACGCAGAACGGTATCTTTGCAGACAACCTGATGCATATTCTGCCAACAGCCCATCGTATCGGCTTCACAGGTACACCGTTGTTGTCGAACGATAATATCACAGCCCGTACGTTTGGTGGCTATGTCAGTATCTACGACTTCAAGAGGGCTGTGGAGGATAAGGCTACCGTTCCCCTCTATTACGAGAATCGTGGTGAAAAACTGCAGGAACTGAAGAATCCGGAAATCAACGAGGAGATTGCTGCTGCATTGGAACAGGCTGGTGATCTGGATGCCTCGCAATTGGCGAAACTGGAACGAGAGTTTTCCAAAGAAGTGCATCTGCTGACAGCCAAGAAGCGTCTGCGCTTAGTGGCGCAGGACTTTGTTCGTCACTATAGCGACTTGTGGACTTCTGGCAAAGCAATGTTCGTTAGTTATAATAAGGTGACGTGTGTCCGCATGTATAACTATGTGCAAGAGTACTGGCAGAAGGAAATCAAACTTTTGGAGCAAGCCATAGAGAAATGCGACTCGCAACAGGAGGTGCAGGAGATGGAGCGCAAGTTGGCTTGGATGAAGGAGACGGATATGGCTGTGGTTGTATCGCAGGAACAGAACGAGATACAGACTTTCCAGAAATGGGACTTGGACATCAAACCCCATCGAGAGCGTATGGAGAAAGAGGAATTGGACAAACAGTTCAAGGATGCAGACTCCAAACTGCGCGTGGTCTTTGTCTGCGCTATGTGGTTGACAGGTTTCGACGTGAAGACACTCACGTGCCTTTACATCGACAAGCCTATGAAGGCCCATACGTTGATGCAAACCATTGCCCGTGCCAATCGTGTGGCAGAAGGTAAAACCAATGGTTTGATTATTGACTATATCGGCATCGTGAAAGCCTTGCGCCAGGCACTGGCAGACTATACTGCCAATCCAGAAGGAGGTAATGGTGGTAATGATCCGACTGTCAACAAGGAAGAACTGATTAAGCACGTTCTCGAAGCGATTGCAGCCGCAACAGCATTCTTGAAGGAACATGATTTTGAATTGGACAGACTGATACGTGCTGAGAACTTTATGAAGTTGTTCTTGCTAAAAGAGGCTGCCAACGCGATGTGCGAAACGGCAGAGATACGGAAGACCTACTGTACTTATGCGACTACGTTGCTGAAGCTATGGAAGTATCTCGACCGTGAGGACATCACGCACGAGATGAAACAACAGAAAGATGCCATTGAGGCCATCTATAAGGAGTTGCAGAAGAAGCGCCAACATGCGGATATTACTGACCTGAGTGTGGCTATCAATCAGATTGTGAACGATCATCTGGAAATAGAAGCGACTATGGCTGCAGAAGATGACCCAACACGTTTTGATATCAGTGGCATCAACTTTGAACTGCTACGTCGCGAATTTGCCAAGAGTCGTGAGAAGAATCTGGTATTGAAGGATATTCAGGAACTCTTGCAGGAACGTATCGCACAAATGTTGGCCCAGAATCCATCACGCATTAACTTCTACGAGAAATACCAGCAGATTATACATGACTATAACAATGAGCAGAACAGGGCTACTATCGAGAAGACGTTCGAAGAGCTGATGAAACTCTCCCACGAACTGACCGAAGAGGAGAAACGCTACATTCGCGAAGGTTTTGAGAATGACGAACAACTCTCCATGTACGATGTGCTGATGAAAGACGATCTGTCAAAAGATGACATTAAGAAGTTGAAGGTTGTCGCCAAGGAATTGCTGGAGAAGATAAAGGAGCAATTAGCCACGATGGATCATCCGTTCGACAAGCAAGAGACGAAGGCATCCATCATCATCACCATCCGCGACATCCTTTGGAAAGAACTCCCTGAAAGCTATTCCGACGAAAGCATCAACTATTACCGTGATGCTGTGTATAACTACATCAGCCAACATTATGGCGGTGCGGCATAAGAGATTTACTTAAACTGAAATGAGGTGATTATGTATATACTTGACAAAGAAACTAATCAGTTAATTACTGCAGAACCGACAACGTTTAAGGAGCAGAAACTTAAAGAACGTCAGCATTTGCAAGAATGGATAGCGAAAAATCCAGAAGTATTGGGAGAAGAACTGCTCGTCATCCAAAAAGAATTCGACGGGTTTAGTGACACTCATGAGCGACTCGATTTGCTTGCTTTGGATAAGGAAGGTAAATTGGTAATCATAGAGAATAAACTTGATGATTCAGGCCGTGACGTGACCTGGCAAGCAATCAAATATGCTTCATACTGTTCAAGTATGTCACAAGATGAAATAGTGTCTATCTTTGCCAAATACCTCAACACCACAGAAGATGTTGCAAGGGAGAAAATGCTTTCCTTCTTCGATAAGGAAGATATGGATGACATTGAGTTAAATCCGGAGAACTCTCAGCGCATCATTTTTGTCGCAGCAAACTTTAGAAAAGAAGTTACTTCGTCAGCTCTTTGGCTTCGTAACTTTGGCATCGACATCTGCTGCATCAAAGTGTCACCCTATATGTACCATGGAAAGGTGATGGTGGAGTTCGATCAGATTATCCCTATTAAAGAGGCCGAGGAATACACCATTAAGATTGCAGAAAAAAAGAAAGTAGAGTCGCAAAAAGCTGAGAATAAGAAACGAAGCGAAAATGGAAGACTTGAGTTCTGGCAGCACTTCGTGGAGTACAATAAACAGAAAAATGGTCCTTACGCAGGCTCTACCGCTAATTCAGATAGTTGGATGGGCAAAGGGGGAGTTGGTATTGGTGGTGCTTCAGTGAACATTTGTATCAGCAAAGTAGCTTGCCGCACGGAAATTTATATCAATTCAGGTGTTCGTGAAACGAATAAGCGTATATACGATTTCTTTTTCAGCCACAAGAATATAATAGAAAATGAACTTGGTGAAATGAAATGGGAACGGCTGGATGATAAAGTGACGTGTCGGATTAGCCAGGCGGAAGATGTCAGTTATTTGCAAGAAGATGAGTGGTCAAAGATATTCGATTTCTTTATAAAGACTACTGAGGACTTTATTGCTACATTTAGTAAGGTGGCGATCAAATACAAGAAATAAACTTAGGGATTAAACGTTTATAAGAAGACAGGATGTGGCATCGTAAAAAGTCTTAGACGTGAATTTAGACGAGTTTAGACGGGGAATTAAAGCGAGATTTACGTGACTTTTAAGCGAGATTTTAAGCGAGAATCTTCTGAATCCCTTTTGTTTAGGGCATTTCTCGATTAGAAAAATTATGTGGCGTTAAGCGAGATTTACATGAGATTTAGACGAGCTTAGACGAGAATTTAGACGGGATTAGACGAAATTTAAGACGAGCAAAACCTATTTAGCGAGCCATTGGGTAGATACAGGCTCGCAAAATTTTTGTCCTTTTGGGGCTATTCTTACCCCTCGAACGTGATGTCGCGACGTATTTTGCTGATGGTGTTGGGATGCTGGTATTCATCTCCGCAATGAAATGGTTTGCACTCGTTAGACTGCTGACGCGTGAAGAGACCGAAGCTGCACTTCTCTTGTAGGAAACTCATCCGTCTACTCCGATTAGAAGTTTGCCTTAGAGAGAATGGCCCGTGCCTCGGCTATCTCGCGACTGAAATCAATGGAGCCGCGACGCTCCTCACTCTTCTCCATCATTTGGTCGAAGCGGTCGGAAGCTTCGCCTGTGAGTACTGGTACTGCTGCTATTTTCAATGCCATAATTCTGTCCCTTTCTATTGCTTATTATGTTATTCCGCTGCAAAGATACGAATAAGTGAGGAAAATGCAAAAGAATTGAGTCTTTTTTTTGTCCTTTGGGGGTTATTCTTGGCCCTCGAAAGTGATGTCGCGACGTATTTTGCTGATGGTGTTGGGATGGACGTTAAGGAACGAGGCGATGTCCTGCAGGTCGAGGTGTTCCACAATGCTCAGAATCTTACTTGCTTCTATGATGCGTGCTTTCCGTGCGTTAGGAGTACAAGTGGCGCTGGAGATGAAAGGCATCGGAAAGGTTGCGCTATAATCAAAATAAAAGAAAGAGCCGACCTGGCTTGGTCGACCCTTACTCTTTATATCAGAATGTGCGATTTATCCTGCTGGACTTAGAACAGCTTGTTGGGATATACACCCTCGTCGACGAGGCTCTGGATGCGGTCGACGGTGGCCTGACGGTCGGCAGCGTAGGTGACGCCGAACCACTTCGAGGTGGTGTCGAGCACTTCGCAGGTGGCCGTTCCCTCGGTGATGAGCTTGTTGA
The DNA here is from genome assembly GCA_902794405.1 of uncultured Prevotellaceae bacterium. Taxonomy (GTDB): domain Bacteria; phylum Bacteroidota; class Bacteroidia; order Bacteroidales; family Bacteroidaceae; genus Prevotella. The sequence goes on along the minus strand of CADBHI010000038.1, from coordinate 39,434 downwards.
CCATCAAGGGGATGAAGAACTCGGCCTTGAGGTTCTCCATGTTCTTCGGGTCGCTGAGGAACTCCTTGAAGTAAGCCTCAGAGTGGTCGAAGTAGTCGGGTGTGAAGCCCCACATGTTCATCGACACGGGTACGTTCTCCTCTAAGGGGAACCACTCGTCGCCGTCCTTGTAGCAGATGGCATTACCCTTGTCGGCAATGCGCATGATTTCGGTACGCTCTACGACATCGGTAAGGTGGCGCTTGTCGTTGTAGGCGCAGACGCCGCGGGCTACAGAGCCGTTTTCGCTCAGCGTGTTGCAGCAGCGGAAACCGACCATAGCGTACTGGTTCTTGGAGCCTTCGGGCAGGTTGCTCAGGAACTTGCCTATCTGCATGAAGGCGTCGCGGCCATAGAAGTCGTCGCAGTTGATGACGCAGAACGGCTCCTTAATGACGTCCTTACCCATGAGTACGGCGTGGTTGGTGCCCCAGGGCTTTACGCGGCCTTCGGGCACGCTGAAGCCTGCAGGCAGGGCGTCGAGGGCCTGGAAGCAGAGTTCGCAGGGAACCTGGCCCTGATACTTCGAGAGGATCTGTGTGCGGAACTGCTCCTCAAAATCCTTGCGGATGACCCACACGATTTTGCCGAAGCCAGCCTGAATGGCGTCATAGATAGAGTAGTCCATGATGGTTTCGCCGTTGGGACCCAGTCCGTCGAGCTGTTTCAAACCACCGTAACGGCTGCCCATGCCGGCAGCAAGCAGAAAAAGAGTTGGTTTCATAATCTTTTGATTTTGTTGCTAATAGAGTTAACTGTGTGCAAAGATACGAATTTTATTTGAAGTTAAAGAAGTTAAGAAGTTAAAGAAGTTAAAGAAGTTAAGAAGTTCTTTGCAAGCAAAGCGTCGCAAGCGCCGAGCGAAAGAAGTTAAAGGGCGTCAGAATGGATAGCCGATGGCAAAATGCAGGGTGTGGGCATCCTTGAAGCTGTCGATGTTGAAGTAGCCCGAACGGCTTGTGTAGTAGGGTAGGTGCAGGGCTATTCCCCAGTCTATGCGCACCACGAGGAATCCGAGGTTGTAGCGCAGTCCGAACCCCGTGCCTACGGCTAACTGGTCGAAGAACCGCGAGGGGTAGAACTTGGCAGCATCGAAGACCTGGTTCATGTAATCCATGCGGTATTCGGCTTCCTCAGGACTGTACTCCTGCCTGATCTCATTTTCGTCGTAGGATTCTATTTTGTTGAGCCACACGTTGCCAGCATCCAGGAAGATGGCTCCCTCAAGATTGCCGAAAAGGCGTGGCCTGTACTCAAGGTTGGCCACCAGTTTCATGTCGCCGTTCTGGATGGCGGAAGAAGTCTGTCGGCCTGTGCCCATAACGGCGATGCGGCCCGGGCCGATGCCGTGGACCCTGAAGGCACGGATGCTGTTGGCGCCGCCTACGTAGAACATTTCCGAGAACGGGGCTTCTGTGCTGTTGCCGTAACAGAAGATGTAGCCAGCGTTCAGGTGGCCTACAAGTGAGGAGCCGCTGCCTAAGCGCCAGGTCTTGGTGAAGTCGGTTTCTATGCGCAGGAACTGGGCGTATTTGTTGCGGAACAGGGTCTTGCCTTTCTCGTCCCAGTCGTGCCCGCCAATTAAGTCCCACAGGGCAATGGCATTACCTGCCTCGGCGATGGTGGTCTCCCATCGGATGGGGTTGCGCAGGGTGGTGGGACTGGTGTAGGTATAGGTGTAGCGCATCTTCGTGATGAACTGGTCTTCCATGGTGCTGGCCAGGTAGAGGTTACTGTCGAGTAGCTCCTGGAACTGCTTGGTGCGGGTGTTGATGAACTGATACTTCACCGTCAGCGGCGAGAACTCATGCCGACTCTGTTCCGACGACTGCCAGTTGTAAGTCCACTCACCGCCGGCTATGTGCATGCGGTAGAAATCAGGACGGTTGACAATGTCGAATGACATCTTGGCCAGAGTGGTGGGCGTAGAAAAGAACTTGCGGGGCTTGGGGCGCCCGTTTTCATCGCGTCGCACACGCTCGCTGTTGATGAAGGGAGCGATGATGCGCGGGAACTCTATCGAGGCATCGGCACCATACTGGTAGGTGTTCATGTTGCCGGAAGCGTTTTTCTGCCACTCATAGCTGCCGTGCAGGTTGACGTCGAGCTTCTCGCCACCCTTGAAGGCGTTACGCTTGGTGAAACCAATCTTCACCTCGGGTCCGTAGCGTCCGATGGTGCGTCCGTTGAGCGTGGTCTCGAAGTAGAAGTCGTAGGGCTTGTCGAAGGTACAGTTGAGTCGAAGGTCAAGCGTGTCTTTGTCGCGTGGTGTAAACTGGAAGTCTACGGACGAGAAGACGCCCGTAGCGTTGATCTTGGTGGCTGTTTCCTGATACTTCTCGTAGCTGAACAGCTGACGGGGCCGCAGGCGCATGTTCTTCAGCAGCACACGTGGACGTATAGGCGGATTCTTCTTGTTGCCACCCCAGAAAATGTGGAGGCTGCGCCGGCTTAGACTGTCGGTAATCGTCTCGCGCATGGAGCGTCGCAGCTGCAGGTTGGTGTGGCCGATGTACCATTGCTTCATGGCCTCCTCGGGCAGTCCGTCGGCCAACTGTATGCGCAGCTGGGTGCGGTATGGCACGTTCAACGTGTCGGCAAGGTATGTGGTGTAGCTGGGGTTGAAGTAGTAATAGCCGTTGTTGCGCAACAGGGTGCCGATACGGGAGCGTTCTCTCTCCAGGGCACTTACGCTGAAGGGCTCATCCTTGTGGACAATGGCCTCGGCAGCGGTGGAGTCGATGAGCCGGCGGGGAATCTCGGGAAAGCCAACATAGGCAATGCTGTCGAAGGTGAACAAGGAGTCGAGGTGTACGTGATAGGCTATCTTGCTCTTCTTCGGGTTCTTCAGCGCGACCGGCTCATAGGTGACGCTGGCGTGGAAGTAGCCGTTGTTGCGGAGTACCGACTGGGCCACTGAGGCACGCAGGGCTGGGTTCACCTGACTCATCAACACAGGTGGCTTGCCGAATGACTTGGTCATCCAGCGGGCGAACTTCGAGTTTTTTCCACCATATTTATTATATACCCACAGGCGCCAGGAGAAGGGCACATGGTAGTAGCTGCTGCCGAAGAGTGCGCCGTTGGGTACGGTAGCCAGCGCAACTTCCACCTCGGACTTGGTCTCGTTGAGGTGCTGCAGGTTGACACGGCTTATTCTCTTCACAGCCTCGGTGAGCAGGGTGGGGTGCTGAGGCTTGAGATGGCGGACGGTATCGTCGTCGTAGGTGATCTTGGAAATTCCCACGAACAGCTGGTCGCCGTCGGGTATGTCCTTCGTCGATATGCAGGAGGTAAGTCCCGCCAACAGGATGAACAGGCAGAGTTTAGCGTATTTCATGTCGTAGGGTGTCGTTGGTGAGAGAATCGCGTGGAGCCGTCGGCCGCTGGCGCATCATCATAGGCTGTGGCTGCTGTTCCTTGCTGAACATCTTGAATATGTCGAGCAACGAATCCATCTTCTTGCGCCACACGTAGCCTGCTCCGTAGAGCCCCGTGTAGCCGTCGAGCCAGTCGTAGACATTCTGCTGGTAGAACAGTTTCACATTCTTCGTTGCGTTCTGGTCGAGGCGGTATTCCATTGTGACGTTGTCGAAGAACGACTGCCTTTGTCCCGGCATCTCGCTGGCTCCCGACGATACCTTGCCGCCCAGCTGAATCTTCAGACGGTTGTCGAAGAGTCGCTTCGAGAACTTGAACGAGTAGTCGGTATGGCTCTGGCCAGAGGCATCGGTGGTATTGTCCATGCCGACGCTGAGGTCGAGGGTCTTTAGTGCCGAGCCGGTGATGTTGCTGATTTCGCTCTGTAGGTAGGCGCTGAGCACAGAGTTCATGGAGAACCCACTGGTGTTGCCATCAGCCAAGTACATGCCCGTAGTCAGCATGGTGACTGCCAGCTTGCCGCGCTCCTCTGCCGACATCGACTGCAGTTCGCTGTTGATGGTCATGTCCTCGGGAGCCGAGATGATGAACTGCAGACCCATGTCGTTCAGCGTTTTGGTGATGACCACACCGCAGTCGAACAGGACGCTGCGGGTCTGGCTGCCTTCCTGGCCTACGGTAGCCTTGGTGCGTTCGGTTGCCGTGATGTTCAGTCGGGGATTCATCGGGTCGCCGGTGAACTCCACATAGCTGCCGTTCTGAATCGTAAAGGTCTTCAGAGGGATGACGGGCATGGAGTATTTCATCTCGCCGTTCGACAGCGTGTAGCGTCCTGACAGGGTCAGTCCTTCGGTGCCGCCGTAGCGCATCCTCAGGTTGCCGTCGCCCATCAGGTCTACGTAGTTCGTCTGCTCCATGTTCAGGTTACAAACGATGTGGGCTCCCTGCGGAATGTTAAGGGTCAGGTCCATGTTAAGACCAGACGGGGTGGGGCGCTTCGTGGCGACTGTCTCAAGGGAGTCGCTGAAGTCGGTAAACTTCACCAGCTCTTCCAGGCGGTTGTCGGTCGACAGCGGGGAGTCGAGCAGCATATAGGTCATGTCGGTGGAGGACAGCACGTCTAAGCGTCCACGCATATTGAGCGCATCCAACGGGCCGTTCATGCTGGCGTAGAAGTTGACGAACGCCTTGCCAAAGGCCAGCGACTTAGTGGTCTGCTTGGTATTGATGAGCTGCAGGTTCTGGGCTCTCATTCGCATGCTCATCGTGACGCGGTCGAGGTTGGAGAAGTCAATGTCGCCCTGCATGTTCAGCGGCTCGTCGTTATAGGCGTAGAGTCCGAAGTTCTCGAGCAACAGATGGGAGCCGACGATGCGTACAGGGTCGTTGTCGAAGCGCATGCGTATGCCGTAAGGCTGGCTCACGAGGTAGGCGGAGTCTAAGTATACCTCACCATTGACAATCGGGGAGCTGGTCTTGCCCTTGATGGTCAGCTCACCCTCGCCGTAGCCTTCTATGCCGATGAGCTGGTCGGGAACAAAACCGTTGGCTATCATGAGCGGGAACCGGGTCATGGTGAATGTGGCGTCAACGCTTCCGTCGCCCTTAGGCGTAGGACTGGGGTAGAGGCTTCCCTGCAATAGTCCGAACTCCTCGTCGTCGAGCATCAGACGGGCCTCGATGGCGTGGCCATTGTCTTCGCGCTGCATGTAGACCAGCTCGGTAGAGAGGTTGCCAATAGGAGAACCCTCGTAAGTCATGTTGTTGACAGCCAAGTCGGATGCGATGGAAATGCGTTCTTCCTGATCCATGACGATGTGGAAGTCGCCGTTGAGCTTGCCGCTAAGCTTGGGCAGGTAGGGAAGTACCGAGGTGAGTTCTGCCAGGTCTACACGATGGAGCGAGACGGTGAGGTCCTGAAGCATGGTGGAGTCCTGGTTCTCGGTGTAGACTTTCATACCGGTATGATCGTCGGCAATAAGGTCGACCTTGGCCAGCAGGCGGTTGTTCTTGTCGATAAACAGGAAATTGTCCTTGTTCAGGTTAAACTCCTTGTAGCCGATGGTGGGGCGCTCTGGCATTAGTTGGATGCGGATGCCATCGTCGACCATCGAGGCGGTGGCACCAAGGCGTACACCCATGCGGTCGCGGTCGTCGTAGTAGCGTATTCCAATCAGGCCTCCGTGCTCATGGACGTGGCCGTCGAACAGGGCGTTGAACACAAACTGCGGATTGTGCCGGTTGTTGCGTATCTGTCCCTGATAGGTGATGCGTTCCCCCTTCTGCGTGAGTGCTAAGCGTACGGTGTCGATACGAGTGGAGTCGTAGTTTAGCGAGTAGAGGTGCATCTGTCCGTTGATACCTGTCTCGGCGCTGGTGTTCAGGTCGATGAGCAGCTCCCTGAAGTCGATTTCCATAGTGCGCAGGAGGTTGGCAACGGGATTGCTCCGACGGCTTTCCACGTGTAGCTTCATGGTAGGTAGCAACCGCTTGATGGCAGATTGGTCGATCACCTTATTCTTATATTGTGCCGTGACGGAGTCGAGTAGGGTAGTGCTCTTCTTGATGAGAGGCTCATAACCGCCAGTTGCATCGAACTTCACGATAAAGTCACCGCTTTGTATGCGGGCCAGTGTGGTGTCTGGGTTGGTACGCAGGAGCAGTCCGATCTTCTCGGGGTGGTAGGTGGCGTTCTCGTCGGTAATCGACAGGTTGTCGAGCAGTCCCTTCAGTTCGTGGCTTTGTTTCAGGTCGGAGCGGAGGGTGACATTGCCGTTCATGCCGATGGTCAGGGGCTCGTCCGACAGTTTCAAGGCATACAGGTCGATGCGTTCCAGTTGCGGGGTAACGGTAGCTTCCACCCGCTTACTGTCGAGTAGGGCATCAATACCTACTGTGCCATCAAACAACTGGTTGCTGCCCGCAATGGTGCCTGTGGCCCGTCCGTCTTGCAGAGTGAGGTCGGCAGTCATGTCGGCAGTATTCTCATACAACGTGTTGTCAGGCAGGAATTGACGCAGGTTGAGGTTGTTGACCTTGATGTCGGCACGTGCCTTGGTGAGGTCTAACGATGGGGGAACCGTTACCTTGGCAACGACAGTGCCCTGACCCTCGTGTAGTGTCAGGTCGGCATCGTAGTGCTGTCCGTCGGCCTTCAGCTGTCCGTTCAGCGTCATGCCATTGGGAATACGGATGCCGGCATCAGGCATGAAAGCGGCTAAGAAACCTAAGTCGCCACCTTCGGCCTTCAGGTTCACTTGTCCACGTAGCTTCTTGGGGTCGGCAACGTTGTAGGCATAGCCATCAGCCCGGAGATGCAGGGCTGTGGGCAGCTGTATGTCAAGCCCCGTGAACTCCAGGCGTTGCATATTGCCGTTCACCGAGCCTTTGATGTTCAATGGATGGTTGGGGTATTGGCGCATGAAAGCCTGAGGCAGTCCGTTAGCTATCCGCATGATGTCCTGTTTGCCTATCTGGGCATTCAACCTTGCCTTGAGCTTTCCTGGGTTGTCTGAGTCGGCAACGTTGAAGTCGGTGCTGACTTCTGCCTCGATATCAGAGTCGGCCGTACGCAGCGTCAGGTGGGGCAGCTCAATATGGCTGAAGGCGGTGTCGAGCTTTACGCCACCCGTCAACTCCCTGATCTCCAAACCGCTTTGTATTTCCTTCAGAGCCGTTTCGCGTACATATAAAGAGGTGCCAAGAGGACCATAGTAGATGGAATCAACGCCAAGCCTGATGTTGCTGAGGCTGATGTGGTTAGGATCAAGTCCCTCGGTCGTGGGCTGGCTGTGGTCGTCGTAGCTCAGCTGGCCCTCTGTCCAGTCAAAGCTCCTTACCTGATAGGTGCTGGTACCTAAGTCAATGTCGGCTTCGCGGGCCACGACATGGCCCATATATCCCTTGACGTGCAAGGTATCGCCAGGCAGGTGCAGGGCTATCGCTGTACGGTAGATACTCAACGAGTCGGCATTGATGCGCCATTGGGTCTTACTGGTGGTCGTGTCGACAGCTGCCGTATCGCTCAGGGCGATGTCGAGGTCGGCATCGGCCAGTCGTGCGCCGTTCACCTCGACGGTTTCTTTCGAAATGTCGATGCCATTGGAGCGTAGCCATAGTTCACCTACTTGCCCCTTGACACGCAGGTCGCTGATAAATCCGTTGGTATTGAGTTTCGCCTTTTCTACCGACAGCTCTTTGATGACAACCCGCTTGTCAAACAGCGGACGCAGCTGAACGCCAACAGACAGGTGGCCTACATCGGCCAGCGTGTCACTCTCGTGGATGGCTCTGAACTCGTTGATACCCAAGTCCAGGGGCCATTCCAGCCTGATGGTACCTACCGTGATGTCCATTCCTGTCTTTTCCGATGCAATGGCAGCCACCTTGTCTACCACCCAGTTCTGTACGGGGGGCAGGTAAAGCAGCGCTGCCAGAATAAGGAAAAGCAGAACAGGGCTGAGCAGCAGGCCTACTGTCCACCAGAGTGCTCTTTTCATTCTTGGGGTCTAAGGTCTTTGGGTATACTGGCAGCTAATGCTTGCCACAGATTGTCGGCAGGCACAGGTGCTTCAACAACAATCGGCAGCTTTGATACAGGATGGATGAACTCTACGCGGCGTGAAAGTAAAGAGATACTGCCGTCGGGGTTGGAGCGTGGGGCGCCGTATTTCAGGTCACCCTTGATGGGCATCCCCACCTTGGCCAACTGGCAGCGTATCTGATGGTGACGGCCCGTCAGCAGTTCTACTTCTAACAATGCGTAGCGGTCGCTCTGGCCAATCACACGATAGCGCAACTGGGCTTTCTTGGAGTGGGGCACCTCGCGGTCGTAGGCATACGACTTGTTCTGCTTCTCGTTGCGGACAAGCCAATGGGTGAGAAGACTCTCCCCCTGCGCCTCTCGGGCTCCGACTATGGCCCAATACGTCTTGTGTACCTCACCTTCGGCAAACATCTTGTTCAGGCGTGAGAGGGCCTTTGAGGTACGGGCAAAGACGACTAAGCCGGCAACAGGACGGTCCAGACGATGTACCACGCCGAGGAATACCTCACCCGGCTTCTGGTACTTTTCCTTGATGTATTCCTTTACGGTCTCGCTTAGCGGTTGGTCACCAGTCTTGTCGCCCTGTACAATCTCGCCGCTCTGCTTCGCGACGATGATGATATGGTTGTCCTCGTAGACTACTTGCATAGGGGCGTTACTTCATCTTGATACACATCTTGGTGAGGTCGTCGCTGGGCTCGGCATCGCCCACGAACTCCTCGACGGCACGATGGATGGTCTCCGACGTCTGGCGAGCGTCGCCAAGGTCGCGTTTCAGCAGGGCCTGCAGACGGTCGTCGCCAAACTGTTCCTTATTGATGTTCTCGGCCTCGTTGATGCCGTCGGTATAGACGAAGAGGGTCTTTCCGCGCATGCTGTCCACCTCCTCGCCCTCGAACTGCAGCTCGGGCCACAGGCCGATGGGGGCGTTGGACTCCATCTTCATGTACTCGCCATCGAGCAGGGGTGGGTTGTGGCCGGCGTTACAGAACTCCATGTGACCCGTCTTGAGGTTGATGAGTCCTATGAACATGGTAACGAACATGCCCTGCTCGTTGTCCTCGGACAACACGCGGTTCAGGCGGTTGGCGATGGTGTCGGGTGTCAGCTTGCCGTCGACCAGGGTGCGGAACATGCGCGTCACCTCGGCCATGTAGAGGGCGGCGGGAACGCCCTTGCCGCTGACGTCGCCAACGCAGAAGTAGAGCAGGTCCTCGATGAGGGCATAGCCGTAGAAATCGCCGCCCACTTCGCGTGCAGGGGTCATCATGGCGTAGATATCGATGTCCTTGCGCTTGGGGAAGACGTGTGGCAGCATGCGCTTCTGTATCTCACGAGCAATACGCAGTTCACTTTCTATGCGCTCCTTGGCCTTGGTGGTCTTCTCCAGCACGTCGTAGGCCTGCTGTAGCCTCTGATTGACGGTCTGCAGGTTCTTGGCCTGCTTCTTGCGGCGATAGGCGAAGATGGATAGGAAGGTAATGATGAGAGCCGCAATAATGCTGCCGCCGCCAAACAGCAGGCGGTCGTTTTCAAGCTCCTGCTCCTTCACCTCGTTTTCGGCGTAGGTGATGGAAAGCTCGGTATCGAACTCGTTCATCTGAGAACGGGCCTCGGACGACTGGATGGAGTCGATGACAGCACGTGTGCGCTTCTGCCAGTAAAGTGCCTGTCTGAGGTCGCCCATGTGCTCGTAGATGGAGGCTTTTTGCGCGCATTTGTTCTGCTCGTGAACGAGCTTCTCGGCGCGCTCGAGGGCCAGCTTCCATTGCTTGCGGTTCTTGGCCTCGTAGACGCTCAGCAACTTGCCGAAGAGACCGCCCTGGCCGCCATACTTCGTAATCAGCCGTTCGCGCTCCATATAGGCCTCCTCAAAGCCGAGGCTGTCGCCCTGATTATAGCGCGCCAGGCATTTATAGCTCCAGGCCGTAATCTGGTTCATGGGAATGATGCCCGGCTCGTCAAGGGCTTTGCGGGCATACTCATTCACCTCGTCGTAGTCCTTCCGGTGGAGGGCCGTTTCGCAAAGACCTAAGTAGCAGGGAGCGGCACTCTCATTAGGCAGGTACTTTTCTTTCAACTTCAGGGCCTGAAGGAAACTCTTCTCAGCAAGGCCCATGTTGCCCGACTGCTCGCGGATGGTTCCCAGAGTGAACGTGGCGAAGTACATGCCCACGTTGCTGTTGTGCGCCTTGGCGTTATTGTAAATGTCGTGTGCTAACTGCACGCCCTGCTGACGGTCGATGTACTCGAACATGTAGATGGCCTCATAGCTGCATATCCTGTAGTAGGTCTCCTCGTACTTGGTCGACTCCGTAGCCTTCTTGATCTTCTTGACGGTAGCAAGAAACCGGTCGGTCTCACGGGCACTATAAAGGCGGAACGCCTGATCTGCGAGCTGACGTATCTCGGGAGAGGGCTGACTGTCGGATCGGGCGCAGGCCTCGCCAAAAGGCAGCAACACGAGCGTCAGCAACATTAAAAAGGCTACTTTCTTCATCATCTTTTCTCGATTTTTGTGCAAAGGTAAAGAAAATATAGCAAAAAATAATCACGATTCTCATTTTTTTTGTATCTTTGCAGCAAACTTTTCAAATTATCAATTTGAGAGTAGGCATGATAAAGGAAATAACCATAGGCAACAAACCCGCCGAACTGCGACGTGTGGCGGCCTTTGTCGACGAGCTTGGCGACGAGCTCACCCTTGACGGCGAGTTGCTGATGAACCTGAACTTGGTGCTCGAGGAGATGGTGGCGAACATCATCAATTATGCCTACCCGCAACCGACGGACGATACCATTGAACTGAGGGCGGAAAGCGACGGGAAAGAGATAGTCCTGACGCTGGCCGACCGTGGTGTCGCGTTCGACCCGACGAAGAGGGGCAACCTGAATACCGACATCAATCCTGCCGAGCGTGAAATCGGTGGAATGGGCATCTTTATCGTCAAGAACATCATGAACCGGGTGACCTATCAGCGACAGGACGGCAGGAACCTGGTGACGATGGTGAAAGAAGTAAAAAAGTAAAAGTGAAGATATGACACAGATACTGAAAGAAGGTGGCAAGACCATCATTAAGACCGGCAGCCGTATTGACACAACGAATGCCGAAGAATTTGAGCAATACATTCAGCCCGTACTCCAAGAAGAAGGCATCAACCTGGTAATGGACTGCGCCGATTTAACTTATATGGCCAGCTCGGGACTGCGCATCATACAGAAAACCATGCGTGCGGTTATGAAGGAGAAAGGGCAGTTCAAGATTGTCAACGTGAATCCCGCGATTTACAGAGTGCTTCAGATGACGGGATTCACGAAGTTCATGACCATCGAACACACGCCATGACCATCGAACAACTACAGGAAGAGCTGGACAAGCTGCGCGAGGACTATAGCCAGCTGGAGAGCAACTTCGACAGCATGTCGGAGGGGTATCAGGAGTCGCTCCTCTTGTACGACCGTTTGGAAGAGACGTGCCGCGAGCTGGAGGAAACAAACCGCAATCTCGACATCGCCCGTCTGAAGGCTGAGGAGTCGTCGAGAATGAAGTCGGAGTTCATACAGCAGATCTCACACGAGATTCGTACGCCGCTCAACATCATTACCGGCTTTTCGCAGGTGATCACCTTGTCCGACATGGACCTCGATGCCGACACCAAGGCCGACATAAACCGGCAAATCCTGGAAAATACCGACCGTATCACACGACTGGTGAACAAGATACTCGAGCTGAGCGACGCTAACAGCCAGGCCGTCATCGAGCGCAACGACCAGGTGCCCGCCCCGCAAATTGCTACCGAGGCCGTCGAAGCCAGCTACATCGCCAACGCGCCCCACCTCGACTTCGAGATGAACGTGTCGGCTGAGGCTGAGACCGTCATGCTCAACACCAACTGCCGCTCGGTGGTAAGGGCACTCACGCTCATTCTCGGCAACGCATGCAAGTTTACAAAGGCTCCAGAGGCTCATTCGCGCCACGACATACCCCAGGAGAAACAGAAAGCCCTGCTGTCCATCGACGTTGACGACCGCATGGTGCGCTTCGTCGTCGAGGATACGGGTATAGGCATCCCCGCCGAAGAAGCCGAACATATTTTCGAAGAGTTTGTACAGCTCAACCACTACTACGAAGGCACAGGCATCGGACTTACCGTTGCCCGTTCCCTGGCCAGAAGACTGGGAGGCGACATCGTGCTCGACACTTCATATCAACCTGGTGCCCGCTTCGTCATGACACTCCCATTATAGTCGATTGAAAGACTCAGATTATTCACCAATATTAACTATAGAAACGTATGAAAAAGACTTTAAGAATCGTGGTGCTGGCCTTGCTTGCAAGCATCGGACTCTCACTCCCTGTTCGGGCTCAGGTCATGAAGGCTGCCGACTTGGAGAAATATGCTAAAAGCAAGTATGGCGAAAAGTGGCTCGATGCTGCTGCCAACCTGGCCAGTACCCTGACACTCGACAAGAACCAGTCGCTCACCTATCAGCAGGTGATAGAGTGTGGAAATAAGACCAAGGACCAGCTTTATGTGCAGTTGAACTACTGGGCTACCTCTACGTTTAAAGACAAACAGGCCATCACGCTTAATGACAAGGATGCCGGTACCATCATCATTTCATCGACAATCGATGCCATTGCCGACCATACGGGAACGCTCAATCGTTATGTGGTCAGCATTACCCCCGTCATTCGTATTGATATTAAGCCGGGACGTATCCGTGTCACCTATACCGTACAGACCTATGACATCCTGAAGGCTCAAGATGCAGGATGGCTGGGCGGTTTGTTGGATGATAGCAAAAACGATCAGAAGAACCAGAACGTCTATAGCGACGGCAAACGTTTGAAAAATGACAATACCGACCGCCGTCTCTATGACGAACAATGGGAAATCATCAAGCACTATCCCTTTGTCGAAAAAGATGCTCAGAAGCGTACCTCAGCCAAGGCACTTGTCATGACCCACGCCTACTCGAATGTTGTGATGGATAAGATTCAGGAAGCCGTCACCAAGGGTATCGTAGGCAATGAAGACGATGACTGGTAATCAACTCTGGAACAAGAACTACTGTAAGGTGATGGCGGCGAACTTCTCGCTGTTCTTCGCCTTTTATGTGCTGACACCATTGCTGCCTCTCTACCTGAGCGAACATTTTGGAGCCACAAAGGATGTCATTGGGTTGGTGCTCTCGGGCTATACCGTTACGGCATTGGTGATGCGTCCGTTCAGCGGCTTCATGGTTGACTCCTTTCCGCGAAAGACGGTACTCATGGTAAGCTTCGTGGCTTTTTCTATTTTCTTTGCTGGCTATTTAGCGGCATCATCGCTACTGCTATTCACCATTGTGCGTACCCTGCACGGTGCGCCATTTGGCGCTCTGACGGTAGCTAACTCAACGGTAGCCATCGATGTGCTTCCGTCGTCTCGTCGTACAGAGGGTATTGGCTATTACGGCTTGTCAAACAATCTGGCGATGGCGATTGCCCCAACCATCGGCATCTTCGTCTATCGCTACACCCATAGTTTCGAACTGCTGTTCTGGATAGCGCTTGTCGTGGCGTGTGCAGGCATGATGGTGGATGGAAGCCTCCCCCCATCCCCCTCCAACCGGAGGGGGAGTTCTACCGCAGATAAAGCCTCCCCCAGTCGGGGGAGGTTGGTGGGGGCTGACCGCTTCTTCCTTGTCCGAGGCTGGCTCCTTGGCGTCAATATGGTGGCATTCGGCTTCTGCTTTGGTGTGTTGTCCAACTACCTGGCTATCTATGGCAAGGAGGTGATGGGCATTACCGGCGGCACGGGCACCTATTTCATGCTTTGCTCCATAGGTCTGATCCTTTCACGCTTGCAGGGCGGCAAGGCTCTCCGTCAGGGACGGGTTACCCACAATGCTGCCGAGGGAATGGTTATATCCCTTATCGGCTATACCTTATTTATATTAGGCCCAACGTTGCTTTCCCTCTGGGATGGCGGCAGCCAATTCTTCACTCTTCACTTTTCACTCTTCACTTACTACGCCTCAGCCTTGCTCATCGGCTTGGGCAACGGTCACATGTGGCCCGCCTTCCAGAACATGACCATCAGCGTGGCACCTAACAGCCAGCGGGGTACGGCCAACTCCACCATCCTCGTCTCTTGGGATGTCGGCATGGGCTTAGGCATCCTTATGGGAGGTGTCATCAGCGAGTTGGTGAGCTATTCGGCTGCCTTCTGGACGGTAGCTGCCGTCAATGCCCTTGGTGTGATGCTGTTTTTCATGGCCACCCGACGGTTCTTCCTTGAACGAAATCTTAATCCAACAGTCAAATAAAACGTATGAAACAACTACTAATCGCCGCCCTGCTGACCTTTGGCACCATGGGCACAATGGCACAACCGAAGTCGTGGACTGCCGATAATGGCAATGGCACGTTTACTAATCCGCTGTTCTACGACGAGTTCTCTGACCCTGATGTCATCCGCGTGGGTGACGACTACTACCTGGCCGGCACCACCATGCATGCCGTGCCCGGCCTGGTGATTCTTCATTCGAAGGACTTGGTGAACTGGGAGTTCGCCTCCTATTGCTTCGACCGCTTCGACTTTCTTGAAGACAAGTTCGCCCTGAAGAACCATCAGGAGATTTACGGACAGGGCATCTGGGCACCCTGCATCCGCTACGCCAATGGGCAGTTCTACGTCTTCTCCAACATCAACGGAAAGGGCCTGCAATGTTACACCGCGAAGGACATCAAAGGGCCTTGGACGCACCACAACATGCAGGGCAATATCTACGACCTCGGCGTGCTCTTCGACGACGACGGCAAGATCTACGCCATCCATAAGTATGGCGAGGTACATTGTACCGAGCTTAAGCCCGACATGAGCGGTCCTGTCGAGGGTTCGGATCGTGTCATCATTCCCGAGGGCAACGGCATTGGCGAGGGTCACCACATGTACAAGATTGATGGCATGTACTACCTTATCTCTACCGACTACTCTCCCAACGGACGCACGCTCTGTTCACGTTCGAAGAATATCTGGGGACCTTACGAAACGCGGGTCATCCAGGCCGATGAGACCTACGGCTATCATGGGGTAGGGCGTACGACAGTACCACGTGGCACGAAATATCGCATCGGCGAGGACGGTACGAAGTTCGGCGTCGCACCTGCCAGTCCCGATGCTACGGGCTGCGATAATGCTCATCAGGGTGGTATCGTGCAGGCCAAGGACGGCACGTGGTGGGCACTCTTCATGCAGGACTTCCACTCTATCGGTCGCACCGTCTGTCTGATGCCGATGACATGGGAAGACGGTTGGCCGATGGTGGGACTGAAAGGCAATCTGGGTCGTGCACCCCGCACTTGGTTCAAGCCAGGCGTCCAGTCTGTTGCTGTGCCACAGCAACAAACGGAACGGCGCGCGCCTTACGACCGCTCGGACGACTTCAATGGAAAGACGCTGAAGCCCGTGTGGCAATGGAACCACAACCCCGACGACAAGCTCTGGAGCCTGAAGGGTGGAAAGCTGCGCATCCAGTCGCAGCCCTCTGAGCAGCTGATGTGGGCCCGCAATACGTTGACGCAGCGTGTCATAGGCCCGAAGAGCATCGCTACCGTCGAACTCTCCACCAAGGGTATGAAGGACGGCGACGTTTGCGGCTTGGGCAATATCAACGTGCCCTGCTCGTGGATAGGCATCGTGAAAGCCGGCAAGACTTTGACCCTCCGCTGCTTCGAGCAGATGACCAACGACACCGCCTCCGTGCCCGTTGATTTGGTCAACGGGAAAATCTTCCTTCGCATGATCGGCGACTACGACAACAACCAGGCCCAGTATGCCTATTCTACCGACGGCGAAACCTTCCAGACCATAGGCCGCATGATGCCTTTGACCTATCAGCTTATCACCTTCCAGGGTTCTCGCCATGCGCTCTTCGCGTATAATATAAAAGGTAAGCAGGGCGGCTATGCCGAGTTTGACAACTTTACCGTAGATGAGCCCTGTGCCGACCGCAGTCAAAACATTCCTTACGGCAAGACCATCCGCATCATCAACAAGGCAACGGGTCGTCCGGCCATAGCCCTGAAGCACGGCATGCTTCATGATACCCATGCCGGCGACAATAGTGAACTGACGAAGTTTAAGGTGATAGACCGTGGACAGGGCAAGGTAGCCCTGCAATGTGCCGACGGCCGCTACGTGAAGGTCTATGGTGATGGTCTGCCTGGCGATGTGCGCTTCACCAATAGCCTCGTACCCGTCGACCAGCTCCCCACCACCGACGATGTCAACAGCACAGAGTTCCTATGGCAGGACTTCCTTGACCACGACTTCATGCTCCTCTCGTTGAAGAACCACAAGTACATGGGTAAGAGTCCCACCACCGGCAGTTCCTATTCCTGGGACTTCACCGGTCCTGACCCCGCCCGCCGCAACGGCGCTGTGCTGATGTGGGAGGAAGTGAAGTAAGTGAATCACTTTTTGAAGCTTAGCGCCGCACCGATGGCGGTACAATACTGCGAGTACTTAGGGATGTGGTAGCGAATGTTGTAGAGCTTCTCTAATGGCGGGAACACGTCCTTGCATTGGGGCAGTAGCGTGAGGTTGCCGATAAGTACGAAGTCGCGGATGTCGCTGCCACGACTCGATAGCCATGCGGCAGAGCCGATGGTCTGTAGCACCATCGAGATGATGCCGGCCGCCACGTCCTCCTTCGCTGCATCTGTCTGGGCCTTTGCCAAGATACTGGCTGTGGCGTCCATCGGCAGGTTGGGCAGCGGCTCTGCCGAGATGTCGCCGATGAGCAAGTCCACATTCTTGATGTCGCCCTGCATGGCGAGTGCCGATACTGCCTTGATGTCGCTGGTGTTCAGCAGCAGTCGTGACAGGCCGGCCAGCGTACCGCCGCCTACGCCGATACCGCCGATGTGGCGCATGTCGTCGCCGTCGCACAGCACGAAGCTGGTACCAGTACCCATCGATACGACGATGGTGTGGTCCAGTTTCGATTCATAGCGGGCGCCCAAGCCGTCGGCCAGAAACTCCTCCACCTTATTAGTAGGTAGTCCGTAAACGGGACCTTTCACGTAGGCAGAGCCAACGCCGGTCAGCATCACCTGTTCCACCTCCTGCAAGGCAATGTCGTTGTCGTGCAGATACTTGCCGAAGGCTCCGTAGAGCGATGTGATGGGGTCGGCGGCCGTGATGCGTGTCGGTGCCGTGATACGTCCGTCCTTCAGTCCTACGATCTTCGTGGTCGAAATGCCCACGTCTATTCCAATGATGATTCCCATAATGCTGTTTATTTATTGTTGATTTGAAATTTGCTTGCTAAATGACTGTGCAAAGATACGAATAAGCGAGCGAAATACCAAATATATTGCAACTTTTCCGTGTAATTGTGAATAATTAGCGGATTATTTCGTACCTTTGTAGCGCAAAAGATTATTTACGAACCAATAGCGATATGAGCAAGTACGAGATTCCTTATCTCACGGCCAGCATTCAGGCCTTCGCCCAGCGTTTCTCCATGACCAGGCAGGCGGCGTTCCGATATCTGCACGAGCATAAAGGACTGGCATTCCTTATCGAATTCTTCGATGTGGAACACCTGCAGTCGATGGATGAGACTATTGATGACCTGCTCATCGTCTGCCAAAAGAATGGAGGAACATTGGCATAAAACCAACGCCGAAACTGTATGAACCAGCCCACACATCATCAGATAGCCAACTATCTCACCGACTATGCCTTGAGCGAGTTGGTCAAATACGTGATAGAGGACACGGGCTGCAGCATTGAAGAGGCGATGGAGCGTGTATATAACTCCCCGCTGATGACTGCCCTGCAGGACGAAGAGGGCGAACTCTACGTGCAAAGTCCTGCATATCTGTATGAACTGATGAAAGAACAAGTAGTCGAGGGAATCGATGGGCTGTAATATATATAAAAAGGTGTAGCAGCGCAAGACGCCGAGCTTTCTCGAAGATAATTGAGTCGCGACAGAGGTCGACGAAGCCAACGGGAGCAGCTTCGACCATATTTTTTTCGCCATTTCAGGGGTTAGCATTTCCCTTGCTTGATTGTACTATTAGCAAAAAGAGCAATGCAAGACAGGCAATTGATAGCATCACTATTCCGCCGGCACTATGAGCGGATGCTGCTAACGGCACGGACACTACTCCGCGATCCAGAGGCCGCTCGCGATGTAGTAGACGACGTATTCGTGGAATTGATGGAGAGCAGTCGGACTTTGGACAGCCGTATTGAAAGCTTTCTATTGGTCAGCGTGCGCAACAGGTGTCTGAACATTGTCAAACGCAGGATGGTCGAAGAGCGCGCCAATCGACACCTTTCCCGCGAGACGACTGAAGAGCCTTATGAGGAACTGCCTTTGGACGACGTACTCCACTACATTGAGCACGACCTGACGCCACAAACCCGCGAAGTCTTGATGCGCCGATACGGCAAGAACAAGCGTTACAACGAGATTGCCAGCGAACTCGGCATCAGCCGTATTGCTGTCTAAGTGCACAGCGAGTGCACAGCGGAACCGACCCTATTGTGCACACGACCGACAAACAGGAGGGCGGTGCTCGCGCCACGGCGGACGGCTCCGCCCTCCTCATTCCCGAGCAAGCTCGCCTACCCGTAGCCTTTCACCAAACGTTCTTTGACTTACTGAGACAGACGGATAAATTCTTAGGCGATTTGCGTGTTATGTCGGGAAAAAGTGTTACCTTTGCACGCGAAAGCGTGCGAAGCTGCTCCGACCTATGTCACGACTCGGCAGTTGATGCAAGCATCACTGCACTCGCTGCTCCATAGGTTCAAGCAAGCTTGATGGCTCTCGCTTAACCGCAGCTTTGTCAGCGTCGAACTTAAAAACAGAAAGATATATGCCACAACTATTCACACTTTTCGGACTCCGTTTCATGTTCTACTCTAACGACCATGAGCCTATCCACGTGCATGTGGTGAAGGGCGGTGCCGAGGCTCGCTTCCAGGTGCAGCCGGAGGTGACGCTGATGGAAAACCGCGGACTGAAGCCCGCCGAGCTGAAGCTGGCCGAGTCTATCGTGGAGGAGAAGGGAGGACCCGGATGTTGATAACATCGGGGGGGCACCAGGAGATTATCGCTGCACGTTGGAACGAATTTTTCAAGAACAAGAAGTAAACGATGATGGAGATTACGAAGATTTGGCTGACGCCAACGGAGATTTGGGTGCAGACGGCCGACGGCCGGCAGGCCAGCGAGCGCTTTGCCGACTATGCCGCCCTGCGCGACGCCTCGCCCGCGGAGCGCGAGCGGTACACGCTCTCGCCCTTCGGCATCCACTGGGAGCACCTGGACGAGGATTTGTGCTACGAGGGCTTCTTCCGCCACTCTGCAGCGGGGTAGCCACCATTTCGCAGGAATGATTATCCGCCGGGACATCGATTAAGGATGCGCCCGGCGGATTCCATACCCCAAAGACAGCGGGCGGCCTCCGCTGTGATTTCTATGTGACCTTCCGCGTGATATAATTGTAAAGAAAACTGATAACATAAAAAATCTAAGATAATAGGACGGAAAGGGCGAAAAATAGGGTTTTGGAGTTTAGTCGGAGTAAACTTGGAGTTTAGTCCGGGCAAACTCAGCGTTTAGTCGGAGTAAACTTGGAGTTTGCTCCGAGCGAAATTTCTGCCCTTTTCGGATTTGTAAATATGTAAATAAAATTCTGAATTTGTCAGATGCGGCGAAGCGGCGATGCGGCGAAGCATTTCATAGAGTTATTGCAAAAAACGAAAAAAGTGAAATTTAGGCATTTTCTCTTTTTTTTAATAAGTCTATAAAGTAGTTAACCGCTTCGCCGCTTCGCCGCATCAGAAGATTTCCGAATGACGAGTACAGCGGAACCTTAAATCTACACAAATCTTACACCCCGCCCCGCCCTCCGGGCACCCCGCCCCTAAAAAGGGGTGGGGAAAGGCTATGGGTAGGCGACCGCAGGTCGGGAATGTTGAGGGGAAAGGCTTCGATTTTTGTGAGATTGGTGGAGATTTAAGGTTTCAATTTTTATTAAAAGACAACATGGACCGCTCGACCAAAGGTCGCTTGCAAGGCAAGAACAAGGACAATTATGAATCGCTCACGGACTCCGTAGACGGCGGTTGCCGTCGTAGGCGGAATATAATGTTGTTTTAGTTGTCTGTGTTGTCGTTTATATACCATACATTCACCCCGCCCCCAGCCCCGCCCCTTAAGGGGTGGGGAGTTGAGGGGACGCCCTGGCACTAAGAGGGTGGGGAAAGGCTACGGGTAGGCGACCGCAGGTTGGGAATGTTGAGGGGAAAGGGTTATTTCTTTTCGAACCGGTAGATTTTGTTCTTGTAATATTCACGCAGGTCAGCCCAGCGGTAGTACGGGCCACTGACGGGCTTGACGGGCAGCGTCATCTCACGTTCGTTGAGCAGGGCCTTGACGAGGATGTCACCTTGCTTGCCCTTCATGGGACGGTAGAAGACGAGCTGGATGTTGCAGGCCATGGGGAAGATGCGGTAGTTGCGCCACACGTTGTCGAGGGTGTCGAGGTTCTCGACGACGGCTCCACACTGTCCGAGCTCGAGCAGGCAGGCGAGGGGCATGACGCACACCTCGTGGCCGAAGCGGAGAGTAGCCTGGGGGGTGGTTCCCGACGGAGAACCGCCGGGAACGGTGGCGGGGCCGACGATGGTATCGGCGGTCTCGATGATGTTCTTCAGCAGTTCGACCTGGTTGTAGGGCATGATGCTCCGTGTCTGAGGTGCTGCACCGTAGTCTAAGTACCAGCCTACGTTGCGGATGCGCCACTGGTCATAGATTTCCTCTTCGGTGAAAAGCGAGTAGAGCTCGATGTCGGTGTCGTGGCTCTGCATGTTGGAGGCTAACTCAAAGAGTTGGCGCATGAGCGAGCTGGCACGTACGTTCTCATAGACATAGTCCTGATCGTTGAACAGCACCTTCATCAGACGCTGTGGGTGGTTGTATTTGCGCTCGTAAATGTTGCGCACCTTACGACCCTCGCGGCTGGCCTGACGTATACGGTCGCTCCAGTCGTGGTTCAGGTAGTACTGGAACGATTCGCTCACGTCGTTATGGATGCGGGCGGTGGGGTTGGCAGCTGCCAGTTCCTCGCACTCGGCCTCCATCGAGAGGATGCATCGGATGACCACGGTCGAGCGGGCGTCGATAGCCACGTTCTTGGCCTTGAAGATCTCTGGGAAGTTCTTGGCCATGCGGCTGCCGATGCCGTGGTGCTGGCGCTCGCCAACGGTCGTCAGCTCACCCAGACGCTTGATGGTGGTGGGGTAGAAGCGCTCCAGCTTGTCGAGCACAGCCTTGCCCTCGGCCGTGAGCTTGCCCTCGGCATTGGCATCGCGCAGGGTATTCAGCGGATTTGTGTAGTCGCCCTCGCCGATGAGCCAGCGTGAGCCATGACGTCCATAATGGCTCATGTAGAACGGCTCGTAGCCCTTAGGGGCGGCCGTTAGCGGTGTAGTACTCAGCTGGCGGTCGTAGTCCAGATAGTTGCTGCCTGAGAGGTAGAAGTTTTCCTTGAATTCCTCGCGGGCGGTCTGAGCTACGGCAGCACCGCCGCACAACAGACCAATGACAATGATGGATATCCTATTCATATTCCTAATTTTTTGCGGATTTCAGCAGGAATGGCTTTTTTGTTCACGAGGAAGTCCATCGTGTTGGCAGCGATGAAAGTCTTGGTCATATACCAGATGCCCTTGTATTCACCAGTCTCACCCCAAGAGTTCTTTACCATATAATAGTCCTTGCCGGCCTGGTCCTTGGCTGTGCCGTAGATCAGCATGCCGTGGTCGTCGGTCAGCTCCCAGTTGTCGAAACGCTCCTGGCGCATTTCCTGGGTGGCTACCACCTCAGGCACCTTGTAGCCTAAGGAGTCGATGATTGAACGTTTCTTCTCTGAAGTGAGCTTCAGCCATTTAGCCATATCGCTGCCGGCCAGGCTCTGCGTCTGCTTGGCATCAACGGCATAGGCCAGTCCCTGACGGGTAAAGCCTGGCTCCGACACGTCACCACCCCAGGCAATGGTATAGCCCTGTTCAATGGCGTTGTCGATCACTTGCATCATCTCGTCCATGGGCAGGTTGTACGACAGGGGGAAGCGCCAGTTGTCCTGCACCTCGACGGCAAAGGCCGTGTAGAAGGGGTGATGGGTGTAGCTGGTGATCGATACGTAGTCGTTCAGGTCGATGCCCAAGCTATTGACAAACGTCTTCGGCGTGTACTCCTTGCCCTCGTAGGTGAACTTCTCGGGGCACTTGCCCAGATAGGCGTCGAGGATGCCCTGCAGACCAACCTTCCACTGGTTAGAGATTTTCTTGGCGTCGCTCTTGGCAACGGCAGCCACGTAGGGCTCCAGGATGGAGAAGAACTCACCGAAGTTGTTCAGCGAGTCGCCATAGAGAGAACCGGGGAAGGGCATGGTGCCCTCAGGAACAATGCCGTGGGTCTTCATAGTGGCCAGCACGTCTTCGGCTGAACCGCCTTGTGAGAACTGGCAGTCGCCGTGGTAGCGCACCACCTGGATGGCACGTTCCATATAGGTCTTGTTGGCCACGAACGACTCGCAGAGGTCGTAGGTCTTGCCCGTGGCCTTCAGGATCTCAGCTTCGAAGAACGACAGGGTAGAGTAGTCCCAGCAGGTGCCCGAGCGGTTCTGGTCCTTGATGCTGGTGATGGGGTTCTCCTTGATAACGGTGAAAACTGGTTTGTTCTGGTCTTTGGCGGGTGCCTTCTTCTTGGCAGCCGCGGCACTGACGGCCACCATAGCCATAAGTGCGAAAGTTAGGATCTTTTTCATTGTTGTTGGTTTTTGATTTTATTTCGTTATTACGGTATTCCGGGATTTCGGGATTTCGGGATTCCGGGATTACGCCTTTCCCATGAACTCTTCGAGCTCCTGGGGATGATACGGGATGCGCTTCGAGCCGAGGAAGCGGCAGCCGTCCTGGGTAATCAGCAGGTCGTCCTCGATGCGGATGCCGCCGAAGTCCTTGTAGGTTTCGATGGCATCGAAACACAGAAATTCGGCACAGTGCTGCTCCTTGCGCCACAGGTCGATGAGATGGGGGATGAAGTAGATGCCTGGTTCGTCGGTAAGTACGAAGCCCGGCTCCAGACGACGGCCCATGCGCAGGCAGTTGGTGCCGAACTGTTCGAGGTTGGGGCGCGTCTCGTCGTCGAAGCCGACGTAGATTTGTCCTAATCCCTCCATGTCGTGGACGTCCATACCCATCATGTGACCTAAGCCGTGAGGCAGGAACATGGCGTGGGCACCAGCGGCGACGGCCTCGTCGGTATCGCCCTTCATCAGGCCAAGCTCCTTCAGGCGTTCTGTCATCAGACGGCAGACGGCGAAGTGTACGTCCTGGTACTTCACACCAGGCTTGGCCACCTCTAATACGTAGTCATGACATTGCTCAACGATGCTGTAGATTTCCAGCTGGCGCTGCGTGAACTTGCCGTTGACAGGCATGGTGCGCGTGTGGTCTGAGCAATAGTCGTTTAGCTCGCAACCGGCGTCGCAGAGCACTAATCTGCCGTCCTCCAATGGAGCGTCCGACGGCGAGCCGTGCATGATCTCGCCATGCTGCGAGAAGATGGTGCCGAAGCTGTTGCCCTGAGCTAATGAACGGGCGATGCCGTCGACCTGTCCTGCCACGAAGCGCTCCGTCACGCCTGGCTTAATCAGCATCTGGGCGGTGGTATGCATCACGTAGCCTACGTCGCAGGCTGCCTCGATGTAGGCAATCTCCTCAGCGCTCTTCGTGGCACGCATCTTGACGACGGCTTTGATGAGCGGAAGGGAAGCCCCCTCCCGGCCTCCCCCTTGGGGGAGGAGTCCCAACCCCTGCATTTGTAGGATGGTGTCGTGGCGATAGGGCGGCAGGAAGTGGATCGTCCTACGTGTTGCTGTGTCACAGCAACAAACAGAACGGAGCTTCGCCATCGGGGCGGTCTTCGCCACGCCTACCTCGGCAGCCAAGTCGGCCACGGAGGGGGTGTAGCCCATCCATACAATGTCCTCTACGTCGATGTCGTCGCCCAAGAGCCATTCCTCGTCGTTGTCGATGTCGATGACACCCACCAGCCCGTCGCGGTGTTGTCCGAAGTAATATAGGAATGTGGAGTCCTGGCGGAACGGCGTGTAGCCGTTGGCAGGGTAGTTGGCAGGTGACTCGTTATTGCCGAAAAGCACGATAACGCCCTCTCCAACCAGTTGTTTCAATTCGGCGCGGCGCCGAATGTAGGTCTCTTTACTGAACATATTGGTATAGTTTTAGATTCTATAGTTTTACATCAATCACTAATACTTCGTGAAGCTGTTTTCCTCGTCCCTGTATTTCAGGAAGATGCGTTGCACGTCCTGATAGTTGACTTTCCGTTTCCTATGCAGGTATCTGACAAGTAGGTCTGAGGTCAGTGAGTTGAGGCTGACGAGTTTCTCATATTCCAGTGACTTGGCAATGGCAGTGATATAGCTGTTGGTGGCTACGATGTAGTCGCGGTGGAGGTCGAACTCACTACCGTCCTCCGAATAGAGAGTGATGCCGTTGATGAGCAGGGTATCCTTATCATCAATGGTCAGTTCTGCATGGATACCGCTAAGGTGTGGGAAGTGGTCACGCTCCATTCGGCTATACTGTACGAGGAAGTCCAGGAAATCCCTGCCTGACATGCTTATGAGGATGGTATGGTTGCCGAAAGGGTCTATTTGCAGCACGTTACGCATGGTGATGTCGCCTTCAGGCAGGTAGGTCATTCTGACACCTTTTCGGTTGAAAATGGCAATGTCTGCATCGGCCTCTGTGCGCAGTGCGTCGCAAACCAGATATCCTAATTTCTCACGTGAGGTGAAGGGGGTCTCTGCTTGCGCCAGAACGCGACTGAAGAAGGGGTTGTCGTTCAACATCTGTATGATGTCGTTGACCAATTCGTTCTTCTTGGGGTATTTCTTCACTGAGATGTAGTCGGCCTTCTTGCTGATGACACGCCCGCTGTCAACGGTGAGGGTGATATGCGTGGCAGTGGAGAGGTCGTTTTGGTTCTGGGTGATAAGCACCCCGTTGCGGAGTGGTTCGTCGGAGGTAAGCTGCGTATGGGTGTGTCCTCCAATGATGAGGTCTATCCACGGGAAACGGTCAGCCAGTCTCTTGTCTTCATCATAGCCAGCGTGAGAGAGCAGGATAACAACATCGCACTCTCTACGGAGGAATTCATATTGCGGGACAACTTCTTCGGGCTTCTGGAAAGTGATGCCTGCCAAGTTGTCGGGATGGGTATCAGGACGTCCCATCAGGTTAACCTGAATAACACCGATGACCCCGACTTTGATGCCCTCGACATCGAATATCTGATAGGGTACGGTGCGAATGCCAGTGCTGTCGGCGGCATGGATGTTGGCACAGATGTAGCGGAAGTTCGACAGTCCGATGGTCGTTGGCAGTGAGCGCATGTCAAACTCATGGTTGCCTAATGCCGAGGCGTTGTAGCCAATCTGGTTCATGAGGGCAGTCACGGGGTAGGACGGTATGCTGTACATATCGTTGATGGGGTTTCCCGTCCTATTGTCGCCTGCCGAGAATACCAGCAGCGAAGGGTCAATGGCACGCAGGCTGTCGACGATGGCTCCCAGCTGGGGGAAGGCATCGATGTTGGCGTGCATGTCGTTTGTGGCTACAATGTTCACCTCTTTCTGCTTAGCCCATGCGGCAGTGGTCAGTACCAGTGTCAGCAGTAGGAGGGTTGCCAGTCTTTTTATTCTTAACATGGTGTTACGGTTGGGTATGTAGTATTTCAATTAATCTTTCAGTAAGTCGGGGCGCAGTCGGCGCGTTCGTTCCAGGGCCTGTTCCAGTTCCCAGTTGCGGATGTTGGCCTCGTGTCCGCTCAGCAGCACGTCGGGCACCTTCCATCCTTTGTAGTCGGCGGGGCGGGTGTAGATGGGGGCAGCGAGGAGATCGTCCTGGAAACAGTCGGAGAGCGCACTCTGCTCGTCGCCGATAACACCAGGCACCACGCGCACTACTGCATCGGCAATCATGGCTGCCACCAGTTCACCACCAGTGAGTACGAAGTCGCCGATGGAGATTTCGCGGGTAATGAGGTGGTCGCGTATACGCTGGTCGATGCCTTTGTAGTGGCCTGCTAATATAATAAGGTTACCCTTCAATGACAGTTCGTTGGCAATATGCTGGTCGAAGCGTTCACCGTCGGGTGAGGTGAAAATGACCTCGTCGTAGTCTCGCTCTGCCTTCAGGGCGGTGATGCAGCGGTCTATAGGTTCGCATTGCATGACCATACCAGCCGAACCACCGTAGGGGTAGTCGTCGACGCGGCGCCACTTGTCGAGGGTGTAGTCGCGCAGATTGTGCAGCCTGATTTCGGCCAAGCCTTTCTTCTCAGCCCGTGCCAGGATGCTTTCGTGTACGAAGCCCTCTAACATTTCGGGCAGTACGGTAATGATATCTATGCGCATAAATACTTCTTTATTTCATTGATTTTCCGTTCGCCCATCTGGCGCCCTGTCTGATAGATGTGCTCCATCTTCTCTGGGTCGTGGCAGACGTGGCCGATGTCCAGTCTTTCATCAGGACGAATCACCATGCAGCGTCCTTGTCGCTCGGCCTCGGCTACATAGTCGAGCTGACGGTTATACATCAGGTAGCGCTGATTCATGGCTTCCACCATGCAGGGGTACTTTCTCAGTCCGATGCGCATCAGCGGCATCAGCCGTGTACGCGACTTGCGATAGCCGTGTGGCTGTGTCAGGATGACGAGGTTGCGCTCATAGCCGTGGTGCTCGGCCCATTCCAGGGGAATGCTGTCGCTGACGCCGCCGTCGAGCAGCTTGTGTCCCTCGAGCTCCACCACCCGCGATACCAGCGGCATCGAGGCCGAGGCGCGTATCCAGTCGTAGGTGTCGCTGTCGCACTGGTCAATCTGTTTGTAGACGGGCTGTCCCGTCTCTACGTCGGTGCATACGACGATGTACTTCATGGGGTTCTCCTCGAAGGCCCGGTTGTCGAACACGTCATACTTACTGGGCACGATGTGGTAGGCAAACTCGGCATTGAAGTAGTCGCCCGTGGTAAGCAGGGAACGCACACCACTGTAGCGTGAGTCTTTGGCAAAGTGCTTGTTGTAGCGGATGGCACGTCCCACCTGGCGCGACTTCATGTTGCAGCCGAAAGCCGCTCCTGCCGAAACGCCTATCAGCCCGTCAGGCCATACGTCGTGTTCCATCATCACGTCGATGATGCCCGCCGTAAACAGCCCTCGCATAGCGCCACCTTCAAGCACCAAACCTTTCTTCATAAACCTTTTTTCTCTCCTCGAAGTTCATCTTTGCATATTTCCGCCATTCCTTGGCTCCGTTGCTGCACCTGTCTGAGTAGCTCAGGTCGTTGTCGTGACGGTAAGCCTCCAGTTCGAACGGATTCAGCCAGTAGGCCGCATTCTTCATCCGCCGGTTCCAGAAAAGCCCGCGTAGCCAATAATAGCCATAAAGCACGTAAAAGCGCAACCAGGAGTCGCCTGTGTCACATGCCTGCCTGAGGTGTATCATCTCGTGGTTCTTCAGCTCATCATAATGGCTGTTGAAGTGATTAGCTTCCTGACTTGTATGGGTCAAAATGACACCGAAAAACGTCAGTGCCGCGTAACCGCGACGTAGCAAAAACGTGTTGCTGATAGCAGGCATGTCACTCACGCGGCTTGGCTTCGTTGCCTTTAGCAACAGTCGGATGATAACCAGCGGATTATTCATTGCGGGTGCAAAGGTACAAAAAAATTCATAAATATACGTTCAAAATTAAAAATAATTATGTATCTTTGCACCCGTAAGTATAACTAAAAACGATAATGAGTAAGAATTTACGACTTTTACTACTGTGTGGACTGGCTGCATTCTCAGTCCAGAAATCGATGGCTCAGACGCCGGAAGTGACTACCGATACCCGCTATGCCCGTGGTGCCACGATGGCCTTCGGTCGTATCAAGGGCAATCCTAAAGTCAATGGTGGCTCGGCCATCTCAAAGCGTGGCTTCTGCCTGAGCGAGAAACCTGAGCCGACGGTCGACGACATCGTCAGCACGAAGACACTTACCAATAGCGGTACCATCTACTACTTCGAGGACCTGAAGCCAGGTACCATGTATTATATGCGTGCCTACGCTACCAATAAGGATGGCGTGACCGGCTATGGCGACGTCATCAAGTTCAGCACCATCCCCATGGGTGCTATCACCTATAATTATAATAATGGTGGCAGCGCCGACCAGAACAAACGCATCAACGATGCCCTCACTCAGGCATGCGAAATCTTCTGTAACCTAACCAGCATTAAGAAGCACTTCTCCGTAGGCTACGGTTCAGGCACACCCACAGCGGATTGTAATTACAACGACAACCCCTGGATGAATGTAGGTCCCAATGCCAGCTATCAGCGCACGGGAACCATCATGCACGAGATGCAGCACGGACTGGGTGTCATTCCTTATTCTACAGAGTGGAGCGGCGACATCCTGCGTTCTGGCAACGGAACTGGTGAGTGGTTAGGCGACCGCGTGTCGGCTTTCCTCGATTTCTGGGACAACACTACGGGTTCGCGACTCAAGGGTGACACACAGCACATGTGGCCCTATGGCATCAATGGTGCCCAAGAAGACAATGGTTCCCTGGCGCTCTACTATGGCAATGCCATGATAGGTCAGGCACTGGGCGAGGATGGCTTGCAGCATACCTATAGCACTTTTGCCGACCCATATTATTCCCTGATTCAGGAAGACGACATCAAATACTACATCAAGAACGAGTCAGAGGACCGTGGTCTTTACTCATCCTTCCTGAAGCCCAATGCTAACGGTGCTTTGAAGTGGGTAAGCATGTCGGCAGATGAAGCTGCTGCCAACGACAGTGCAGCATGGTATATTACATTCACGCCTGACAATCAGTATTATCAGTTCCGTAATGCCGCTACAGGACAATATATGACCTATAGTAGCGGCGTCAAAATGGCTGCTAAGACCAAACTGAGCGCTAATGAGGATTGGCACCTGATGAAAGGACGTGTGGATGTCAGCGGACAGCGTGGCTACTGGATTATCCACCCCGAAGCAAGTTGGCAGCCGAAGTGCCTGCAGGCCAACGCCAGCGGCAATACTGGACAGGCTACGTTTAATCTTGCCAATTCGGCTGAGTCGCAGAGGTGGCTTATTATGACGATGGACGAGACTAAAGCCGCAGAAGAAAAGGCTGTGGAGCAGATGAAGAAGTCGGTGGAAAAGACTATAGAACAGTTAAAGGGTTTGGCTGCCGTGCCTCATAAGGAATTGGTGGAAGGTACTGACAAT
This sequence comes from uncultured Prevotellaceae bacterium, assembly GCA_902794405.1. GTDB lineage: Bacteria > Bacteroidota > Bacteroidia > Bacteroidales > Bacteroidaceae > Prevotella. The sequence goes on along the minus strand of CADBHI010000038.1, from coordinate 10,063 downwards.
ACTATTCAGACTGCCATTGCTGAAATTGAGTCGCAGGCGGCTACAACAACCTCTACGACAGTATTGACGGCACTGGTAGAACAGGCTAAGAACGCCGCCATCAACTTCCTGAAGAATGCAGAGGTGACTGACGAAGCTCAGCCTTTCGACCTGACGTTTATGCTGGTGAACCCCACCTTAGATTCGAATACTGACGGATGGTCGGTAGCAGCTACTGTGACCTACGGCTGCGCTGAGTTCTATGAAAAGAATTTCGACTTTAATCAGACCGTTAAAGGGTTGCCAGCTGGGCAATACGCCTTCTGTGCTAATGCCTTCCAGCGTCCAGGCTCCAAGGACAAGGCTGCAAGTGTCGCTGTGAATGCACAGATTTATGCTGGCAATAAGAACTCGAAACTGGCCCATATCACTGCCGATGCACAGACCAAGAAGGTGGGCAAAGGCAATGAGGTTTCTTATAGCGGTAAGTATGCACCAGACAACATGCAAGCTGCCAGTGCCTATTTCGCCAAGGGCTACTACGAGAATAAGGTGACAAATGAGGTGGCCAACGACAACGGCTCGCTGAAGGTGGGTATCAAGTGCTCTGGCATGAACAGCGGCTACTGGGCCATCTTCGACAACTTCCGTCTCTACTTCTACGGCGGTAAGGGCACGGGTGAGGTGACGGCCATTCAGACCCTTCACCAGTCACCCTCCACCCTTCAACCTGCTATCTACGACCTGCAGGGCCGCAAGGTGAAGAAGCCCACGAAGGGACTCTACATTGTCGATGGTAAAAAGGTACTTATCAAGTAACCCCAATGGACGAGAAACAACGGATAGAGCAGTTGCGTCGCGAACTGCACGATCATAACTACAAGTATTATGTGCTGAACCAGCCAACCATCAGCGACTACGACTTCGACCAGCTGATGCATGAGTTACAAGATTTGGAGTCGCGCCATCCTGAGATGGCCGACCCCAATTCTCCCACTCAGCGTGTGGGTAGCGACATTCAGTCGGAGTTCCGGCAGGTTGCCCATAAGTATCCTATGCTCTCGCTGGCCAATACCTACAGCGAGCAGGATGTGCGCGACTGGTATGATTCTGTGACTAAGGGCTTAGCCGGCGAGCCGTTCGAGGTGTGCTGTGAGATGAAGTACGACGGTCTCAGCATTTCGCTGACCTACGTCGACGGTCGTCTCACCCAGGCTGTTACTCGTGGCGACGGTGTACAGGGTGACGATGTGACGGCGAATGTGCGGACTATCCGTGCCATACCCCTCGTGCTGCCTGGAACAGGATATCCCTCTGAATTCGAGATCCGTGGTGAAATTCTGATGCCCTGGGCTTCGTTCGAACGGCTCAACGCTGAGCGTGAGGCTGCTGAGGAACCGCTGTTCGCCAATCCTCGCAACGCCGCCAGTGGTACGTTGAAGAGCCTCGACTCGCGTGTGGTGGCACAACGCCAGCTCGATGCGTACCTATATTATTTATTAGGCGAGGAACTGCCTGCTGAAGGTCACTTCGAGAACTTGGAGGCCGCCCGGCAGTGGGGCTTCAAGATTTCTGAAGGCATGAAGAAAGTAAAAAGTGTGGATGAAGTTTTAGACTTCATCAACTACTGGGACACAGAGCGCAAGAACCTGCCTGTAGCTACCGATGGCATTGTGCTGAAGGTGAATTCCCTGCGCCAGCAACGTGCTTTAGGCTTCACTGCCAAGTCGCCCCGATGGGCCATCGCATATAAGTTCAAGGCCGAGCGTGCCTGCACTGAGCTATTGGAAGTTACCTATCAGGTGGGTCGCACAGGTGCTGTGACGCCTGTAGCAAATATGGCTCCAGTACAATTGGCAGGTACTACGGTGCGCCGCGCCACACTCAATAACGAAGATTTCATCCGTTCGTTCGACCTCCATATAGGTGACCACGTCTACGTCGAGAAGGGGGGCGAGATTATTCCCAAGATTGTTGGTGTCGACATCGACCAGCGTCCCATCATCGCCCAGCAGGTACAGTTCATCAAGCGCTGTCCTGAGTGCGGCACGCCGTTGGTTCGCTATGAGGGCGAGGCTGCTTGGTACTGCCCCAACGACGCTGGATGTCCGCCTCAGATCAAAGGACGCATAGAACATTTTATCGCTCGCAAGGCCATGAATATCGATTCGTTGGGGCCTGAGACCGTTGACGAGTATTACCGTCGCGGACTGATTCACAACGTGGCTGACCTCTACGACATCGATGTGCAGCAGATCAACGGCGACGGCAGTCGTACCAAGTCTGCACAGCGTATTGTCAATGGTATACAGAAATCGAAGGAGGTTCCCTTCGAACGTGTGGTCTTTGCCCTTGGCATCCGCTTTGTCGGCGAGACCTCTGCCCGCTTGTTAGCGCGCCACTTCAAGTCGATGGATGCCTTGATGGCTGCTGGCCTTGAAGAGTTGCAGGAAGTGGAAGGCATTGGCGAGGTGATGGCCAAGAGCATCATCAGTTATTTCCACAACGAGCAGAACCGTGAGATTGTAGAGCGTCTGCGTGGCTACGGCCTCCAGTTCTCTCTATCCACTATCAACTCTCCACTATCCACAAAACTGGAGGGACTGTCGGTTGTTATCAGTGGCGTGTTCCAGCACCATTCCCGTGATGAGTACAAGCTTATGATTGAACAGAACGGCGGCAAGAACGTGGGGAGTATCAGCGGCAAAACATCGTTTATTTTGGCTGGCGACAACATGGGGCCGTCAAAGCTGCAGAAAGCTGAGAAACTCGGCATCCGCATTGTCAATGAAGAAGAATTCTTGGAAATGATATAGGGCTTCACCACTCACCATTTCATCGTCGCTCTGTCGCAGCGTAGCTGATATTCAGGGCGTACGACTTTCTAAGCGCCTGCTTCACGTCGTTGACGATAGACATCGGCACATTCCGATCGGCTTCAATGCTAACCACCATCCGCTCACGGTCTTCTGCTGACATCTGTTGCCGTTCGCTGTCAATGAATCGGGCTATGTCGGCAGTGGTTGCCAGACGATTGTTCAACTGTATGAGGTAGTTGTCAGAAGAACCGTCGAGTGGCTTGCCGATATAGATGTGGACCACTGACGACTTATGCTGTTGCTTTTCTACTTCTGTACCAGCGGGAACCTGATAGGTGACTTGCTTTTCAACGTCCCGCATGTGGGTTACAATCATAAAGAAGAACAGCACCGTGAAAATCAGGTCGGGCAGCGATGCCATGTTCAATTCTGGCACATGGTGGTCTGGGCGGCGGAAGTGACGGCGTATCATGGCTGACCTCCTCCTTTCTCCTCTATCACTTCGCTGACGCGAGGCGCACACTTCAGCGGCTTATAGGCAGTCACGAGGGCGTTTTGCAGTTGGAAGTAGTCTTCGTAGCGTGTCTGCGGGTCAGTCTTAATGGCCACTACACGATGGTGAGGATTGACGGCGGCAAACTTCCTTACCTCCTCCTGCAAGCGTTGCAGACTGACGGTGTCGCCGTTCATCGTCAGCTCTCCCTCAGCATTCAGCGTCACAGTCATGATGTCGCTGTCCAGGATATCGGCTACCTGTTCCTGATCCTGCGGGGGCGGTGGTAGCTGACGCTGTAGACCCTTCCCGGCATCCATTGACGAGGTGACCAGGAAGAATATCAACAGCATGAACGATATGTCGGCTGTCGATGAAGTGTTCAGCGACGGAATTTCGCTATGGCGACGACGGCGGAACAAACGCATATCAATAGCAATGAGGTGAAGATGAACATGTCTGTGAGACGCAGCCAGAGGGTGTCGGTAAAGGGCTGGCCGTTGCTGACAACTGGCTGGGTAGAAGCTGTTGCAAAGGTGACTATCAGCACAACGGCTACCAGTGCTGCCGTAGCATAGCCTATCATCGAGGTGCGACGCGATGCCAAGGGGTCTTTGTCGCGTTCATGGGTGCGCACACCATGTATGGCCGACCAGACGGCCATGCCAATGGCAATGGTGAGTATCACATACACAGCCCACAGCATGATGTCGATGAAAAGGGCGCTATCAGTCATTGTGCTCGTGCTTATACTTCATAATGGTGTCGAGCAGCGTCACCACCGATTCTTCCATCTGTGAGGTGAGATGCTCTATCTTTGAGGTGATGTAGCTGTAGAACAGTTGCAGGATGAGGGCTACTACGATTCCGAAGATGGTGGTGATGAGTGCCACCTTCATGCCCGATGCCACAATCGTAGGACCAATGTCGCCTGCCAACTGTATCTGCTCGAAGGCCATCACCATACCAATGACAGTACCTAAGAATCCCAACGACGGCGCCATCGCTATAAAGAGCTTGATCCACGACGTGCCCTTTTCGAGCTTCGCCGTCTGTACGGAGCCATAGCTGTAGATGCTGCGCTCTATGTCGTCCATATTCTCGTTGATGTGCATCAGTCCTTGGTAGCACACGGAGGCCACTGGTCCTCGGGTGTCGCGGCAGAGCTGCTTGGCTCCCTCAATGTCGCCTTGGCTCACCTTTGCGTCGATGTCCTTCATCAGCCGTTTGGCATTGATTTCCGACAGTGTGAGGTACGTGATACGCTCTATACAGAATGCTAGTCCCAATACCAGCGCCAGCGCTACGAGCGACATAAACAGCGGCGTGCCGTCGATGAACATCTTTTTCAGCCGATGGTGAACACCCCCTGCCTCGCCATCCAGGTCTTCGCTCAGTTCCATATCGTCTAAGGCAATGGTAGAGGAGTCTGCTGCCAGACTGTCGATATAGCTGATGGCTGTAGCACTGTCATCAGCTAATGTCGTTACCTGCGCCACGGAGTCCTTGCTCGAAGCTGTCTGCGCCATCGACATTGGTGCCAGCGTCAGCAGTCCAATTATTGCCATCAGCGAGATAAGTCTTTTCATATCCTTGTTTCAGTTGTTGTTAATCATTATCTGTTTGGAGATGCAAAGGTAATAATAATAATCGGAATATCACGAACTGATTAGGATAAATTATATTTTCATGACGACATCGGGGTTGCACCTATTCTATAATAATCGACTGACGGTATGGCCGATGTGTCGCGTCGCCACCTCTTTGCGCATAGCTTCCTCAATGGAGATTCCATTGGGATTGATGCACTCCACATGGCTGAAACCTGCCTTCAAAAGCTCTTCGCGATGGCTGATACGGCCTGCTATCAAGCAGACGGGAACTGCGCCTGACTGCTGCAGGATTCCCATCGGCAACTTACCCATCAGCGTTTGGCGGTCGGCGGAGCCTTCGCCTGTAACAACGAGGTCGGCATCCTTGACAAGGGCTTTATAGCCGATGGTATCAAGCAACAGCTGTATTCCTGGTTTACAGTCTGCATTCAGATATTGCAAGAAGGCATAGCCAAGTCCGCCAGCGGCTCCAGCTCCTTCTGCATCAGAACGATCGTAGCCGAAATGCCTGGCAGACACCTCAGCAAATTTCCTGGCCCTCTCGTCTAATGCTAACACGTCGTCAGGCGTGGCACCCTTCTGTGGCGCAAAGACATGAGCGGCACCGTTCTTGCCACAGAGCGGGTTCTTGACATCGGAAGCTATCGTGAAGTGGATGTCCTTCAGAACCTCAATGTCATCCCAACGGGGTTGCTGCCATCTGTTGGAGAGGGTAGGGGACAGGCCATCAATAAGCGCCCGAAGCATCCCTATTCCAGCGTCACTCGTGGCACTGCCGCCCAGACCAACGATAATCTGTCTGGCTCCTTTGCCAACAGCATCTGCCACCAACTGCCCTGTGCCGTAGGTCGTAGCCACCAACGGATTCCGCTCTTCTTTTTTCAGCAAGGTCAGCCCGCTGGCTTGGGCCATCTCGATGACAGCCGTCTCGCCTTTAAGCAGGTATCTCGCCGTGATAGGTCGCATCAACGGGTCTCTCACAGCCACTTCCACCAGTGTCCCACCAATAGATGCATAAAAGGCCTCCATGAAACCTTCACCGCCATCGCTGACTGGTACTTGAACAATCTCAGCGTCAGGACGAACACTCCTGATGCCCTCTGCTGCTGCCTGGTTGGCCTCCATCGACGTCAGGCAACCTTTAAATGAATCTATCGCAACTACGATCCTCATTTATTTTATTTGATGTACTTCACCTTTGAGGCATCGCGGGGCTTGGCGTCAGGCTGCTCGTCGGGATAGCCAATGGAGATGACAAAAAGCAGTTTGTAGCCTTCAGGAATGTCGAGGCTGTCGCGGAAGGCTTTGGCTTTCTCGTCAGTTGTGAGGAAGCGTATGGGGCCAGTCTGTATGCAGGTGCCGAGACCCAGGGTTTGAGCTGCCAACATCATATTTTCACCCAGCAGACCAGCGTCAAGGTCGAACCTGCCGTCAGCCGGCGCACAAACGCAGATGAGGTTCGGCGCGTTGCGGGTTTGCCCCTTCACATCTGCCATCAGCTTCTGGTCTTCGATAATTCGTACAGCCCAGTTCTGTCGGTTCATCGCACTCGGAGCATTGATACCAGCAAGAGCTACGGCCTCTAACTTCTCATGTTCCACAGGCTTGTCGAGGTACTTACGGATGGAACGACGTGCCATGATGTTGCTTAGCACGGCACTTACTTCCATCTGCATATCGGCCTCGATGGCGGCAATCTGATCACGAGACTCATAGCGCTTGATGACCCTACCGTCGCGCCCAACGAGGAACTTGGTGAAGTTCCACTTGATGTCGCCGCCACCTGCTTGTGACTTCAGCCAAGTGTAGAGCGGATGGGCATTCTCGCCGTTCACATCAATCTTGTCGAACTGCGGGAAATGGATGTCGAAGTTGGCCGTGCAAAACGAGTGAATCTCCTGAATCGAGCCAGGAGCCTGCTGGCCGAACTGGTTGCAGGGGAAGTCGAGAATTTCGAAGCCCTGAGCGTGATACTTCTGGTAAAGCGGCTCTAAGTCTTTGTACTGAGGCGTGAATCCGCATCGCGTCGCGGTGTTCACAATCAGCAGCACCTTGCCCTTGTACTCGGCGAGCGACACGTCCTTTCCCGCATCGTCCTTTACCGTGAAATCATAAATACTCTGAGCTGAAAGGGTCAGCACGCCCATCATTGCCATGAGGCAGAATAACAATTTTTTCATATCCATTATAGTTCTTGTGAATTAATGATTTGCAATAGCTCGGTGAGGGGCTCTATCCAGTCGGCATTGTTTTCTATAAAAAGGGTTTGGATGCCGAGTGCTTGTGCGGCCTCAATGTTCTTGCGTCCGTCATCAATGAAGAGCGTTTCCTGTGCTGTGGATTGCTGACCGTCGAGCATCATCTTGAATATCTCGGCTGACGGCTTCATCTGCTTGCATTGATAGCTGAGATAGAGGTGGTCGAAATAGTAATCAATGGCGTGCCCATAGCCATCAAACTCAGTACTCATTGCCCATTGCATCATGTAGGGGTTGGTATTTGAAAGCAGACATACTTTGTAGCCCAGTTGCCGCAATTGCAATAACATTTGCAGATTTCTTTGTGGCACATCTTCGACGTAACCGTGCCAGGCATACATACACTCATCGTATGTCATCTCTCTGCCTATCATACGGCTTAACTCTACGCGGAATTCTTCAGGTGTAATGAGGCCTTTTTCCAAATCGCCGAATATACCTTGCTGACAGAAGGCATCCAGGTGCTTGTGGGCTTCATGAAGTCCGATTTCTTCGAATCGTTTCACGGCCTTCTCGTAGCTCAAGGCAATCACCACTCCGCCTAAATCAAATGCAATGTTCTTTATTTTACTCATATTGTTTCTACTTTGAAGAAACCTTGTACATTCATCGGGTGCGAAGTTACGAAATAAAACCCAAAGCAGGTTGATTCTGCCTTGGGATTTAATAATTATTGGGATTTCATTGCAGCGACGCAACAACTCAGTCGGCCTACGGTCTCTATATTCTTGCTCTGGCCGCTCGGCGCTTGCGACGCTTTGCTTGCAAAGGATGTGTATCCTTCTTGCGTCCCGCTGGTAGCAAGCGAGCAGAGCTCGAGCGCGTCGCCGAGCGACAAAAAATTCTCAAATAAAATTTGGTATTTTGCTCACTTATTCGTACCTTTGCATCGTGATTCTGAAAAGAGTCGCCCGTAAAGGTGCACTTAGCTGTGCTTAATTGGGAACTGGAGTGAGAATCTCCGACTGTCCCGCAGCAGTGAACTCCGTTATGGCTCCTAAGCATAAACGCCATTGGGTATTTGCCCGAGAAGGCGCTTAGGAGTGGAGGAAAGTCTGAAGACCAGCCTTTTTCGGTAACATGCCAAACGACCCTCGATGTAAGGGCGTGAGGCGAAACAAACATTTTTGTGGGTTAAATGAATTGAAAAGGACTGTCATGTAGTCTCTTTATTGACTCAGCGCAACTATGCGCATACGTGTATTATTATATAAGTTCAACGGGGCAGCCTGTCGTGAGACAACGTTTCCCCTTTTAACGAGTATTCAGAACAGTAGAGATATGAAACATGAATCAATCGTCGTCGTGTACGACAGTTGTCAGGCTATTGCTGAAGAGATAGCTGACAAATTGGGTGCTCAGCCTGAGCGGTAAGAACCTCGCCGTTATGGTGGCTCTTGGCAACAGGCATGATAACGGCATCTATGCCGATGCCTTTTGCCGCGAACTCAAGGAGAACGGGGCGCACATCGTTGGCGACTATCTCTATGCAGATTCTCCGAAGTGCAATCTAAATAATTGGATCTGCGCCATTTCGCCTAACTTATAAAACCATTACCATTATGCAGTACATCTTTATCGTAGCCCTCGAATTCGTCCTGGCTTTTACAGGAGTAGCCCTGCTTATCAGGTACTACAACCACAAGAAGTGACGGAGCAGCGAGAGCCGTTAAGCTCGCTTAAACGGCCGAGTCGCGACGGAAGGTTTAGCTCGACGGCCCGAAGGGGAAAGTCAACTCGACGAAGTCAAGGCATAGGTTTGAACTTCAAGCTTTTCCCTTGAACGTATATCCGATACCCTCGACCGCTGTCCGGATGGTTTCTTCCGTAGCAGGGCCTTTGATGGTGAGGGTGTTGGCAGAGGCACTGGCCTTGGCTTTCTCTACGCCAGGCAGATCCTCGACGGCACGGACTACGGCTGCCTCGCAATGGCTGCAATGCATGTCCTCGACACGATAGACGGTCACGTCGGGGTCTAAGGGCTTTTGGGCGGTAAACTTGCTGAAAAACTTCATCATAAGAGCAAATATAATTAATAATGTTAATACTGTGGCGCAAACAATTTTAAACGGACTGGGCAAGGCGGATGTGCTCATGCAGCAAGCATCTTGGGCAGCGACGGAGAAGTCGATTCCCGTAGCATTGAGCAGCAGGCCGAATAGA
>CADBHI010000038.1:0-720 GCA_902794405.1 uncultured Prevotellaceae bacterium | reverse complement strand
CACGAGGATAGAGGCGAGATTTACCGCAGGCCCGGCCATCAGCATCACCAGTGCCGCTCCTGGCGAGAGTCCTTTCATCATCAGGGCTGCTGCCACGGGAATACTACCCGTCGAGCAGATATACATCGGTACGGCGATAACCAAGATTACCAGCATCTGCAACAGTGGTTGACTGCCGAAACTGAGGAAAAACTCATCAGGCACTGCGACCTGAATCAATGCCGCAACAACAAGTCCGATAAGAAGTCGCAGGCCTATGTCGCGAAGCATATCATAATAGGCATACTTCAGTACGCGCCAAATCCTGTTTCCGCTTTCTACTTGGCATGCAACGGCCACATCCTCCTTCACGTCATCCTCACGAACCAAACGGTTTACCAGCAGTCCACCGCAAACACCTGTGATAAGCGCTGCCGTAGGACGGATAATGGCAAAGCCCAGTCCCATCAGCGAGAAAGTTGCCAAGATGGAGTCGATGCCTGTCTGTGGCGTGGCAATGAGAAACGAAGCAATGGCTCCCTTTGAAGCCTTCTCGTTCCTCAGTCCTATAGCGGTGGGGATGACTCCACATGAACACAGCGGCAAGGGTACACCCAGCAGTGCCGCCCAAACAACGGACAGCTTATTGTTACGCGAAAGATAGTTGGCATAGAACTTCTGCGGCACGAATACGTGCAGCACTCCTGCGATGAAGAATCCCAACAGCAGATAGGGAGCCAT
>CADBHI010000037.1 GCA_902794405.1 uncultured Prevotellaceae bacterium | reverse complement strand
CAGTACAGATTAAAATAAATAGTCTCTTCATGTTGTCGTTTTGTCCTTAGTTGCTTTGGTTTTAAAATTCGACGGCAAAGTTACTACTTATTCCCCAATCCGCCTCACACTATCGTCCAAAAAGATACAAATATCGTCCCAACCTGTATATATAATGAACTGACTCCATAAAATAGACCATGCATTCCAACAGGGGCAGGCACTGATGTGCCCACCCCTCGCTACTAACCAAATTATAACCTAAAAAAAGGAGGTTAGAACTGTGATCACAAGAACCGACCCCGTGATCTTTAGAACCGACCCCGTGATCTTTGAAGTAATTTCTTTCTTTTTTCTTGGAGCTTTCCGAATTATTTCTTATCTTTGCCCCTGTTCCACGCTGAGTCGCACTTTCAGGTGTTGGCGGATGGGTGGGATGATATGCTGAAAATTGTGTTTATAAGTAATTAGATATGGCAGAGCAGAATCATATAGCTGATGTGGCCAGTGAACCAGTTGGCGTTGTTGCGGAAAGAAACTCCGTCGATGGGCTTATGGCATATATATTGTCGATGTCACCATCGATAATGACAAGAAGAGTGCTTGGCCGAAGGTTGATTGATGAGGCTGATAGGGAAGTTGAACGACTGAAATACAAGATTGAGAGTCAAATCAGAGAACTTGGCTCTCAGCAAGAGTTGTTGATTGGAGAACTTGTCAAGCCATCTGGTTATGCCGTTCGTAATGCTATTGATATAATTGAGGCAGCTCCTAACACCTCTTTTCTTGAACGAGTTTCTGCATATCCAACTGACCATGCCACTGTAATGCTGAAATGGATAGCAGGAAACATCGTTGCATCAATTGATGCAGGGAAAGAAAAGTTCACCTATGCTATCATCGATAAGAACTCGGCAACAGGCATCTCAGGAGAAGGAGTATTCAAAAGTAAGGGAGATGTCGAGAACTTCTATCAGCAATTTGTATCTCTCCACTATAGTTGAGTGTGTGAAGGATAAAGAAGGCAACGTGGTGTAAATACTACTAAAGATTAATTGAGAAGCAGCTTATGCCTATAGGTTGAGCGGTCGGTGTTGTTAACTTATATTATTGTTGCAATATCTGATGCGACTTTCTTGATTTGCCAATACGTCTCTGGAGGCAGGTCGTTCATCAAGACATCTTTCTTAAACGAAACAGAAGTACCACGACAAAGCAAGTCGCCGATATAAGCAACAAGGTCGAAAAGATTGTGCCCTCGTATGTGCAGATAGGCGTTTTGCTCATTCACATTGAGCGCATCGCAATAACTCTTCTCTGCCTCAAAATCGATTGTTTTTGCCAAAGTCGTGTTAAGATACGGTTCGAAGTTATTTGCGATTCTTTCTATGAGCATTTTACCATTATCCGCCAGTTCTATACCTTTGCATTGGTGAGGCAGGCAAGCATCAAACTGCTTCCTTGTAAAATCGGACTTGTGGTTCTTCAGACAATAAAGTAGGAGCAACAACGGCTTGAAAACTACGGCGGAGTAAGCTGAAAGAAACGCTTCGAAGTTGAACTGGCTGGCTCTGTCAGGGTATAGAGACGCGAACCGTTCTTGTAAAGTCCGGGCCTCACAATAATGGTTCTCCCAAGAATATGTGTAAGTCTGACAGACGAAATGAGCGGCATCTACATCTGGCTCTTGCAATAGGTAGCGCATGTCACTGTCAATGCCAATAAAGAACCGCCTGCTAAGAAAGGGTCGGAATCTCAGACATTGGCTCGACCCAGAGGTTTCTTTTCCACTTTGACTCTTGCTGTGCGTGACATAATGATATTTGCCGCGACGCTGGTTCTGCAATATTGAGTCCCAAAACACCGTGTCCTCTTTATCCTCCAGATGAACACAGGCAATGACATCACGACTCATAATCGGAATGTTTGCCAAATCGCGAGCCTGGTCTTTGTAGATATTGCTCATCCCTGTCTCGTCGTAATGTCCTCCATATAGATTGCTTTCTCACCCCATCCGTCAGAGAAGATGCTGGGCGAGTGGGTGGTGAGAATCAATTGAACATTGGGGTTCAGCTCAAGAATCCAGTTCAACAGCTCGTACTGCCAACTAATGTGCAGCGAAATCTCTGGCTCATCCATCATCATGATATACTCCTGTCCGTCCTCCAGCAAAACCGTCAGCAGGATAATGAGCAACTGCTTTTCGCCAGAAGAGAGCTTGTCGGCAGAAATCGAATACTTGCCATCCATGATGAAACGCAGTTTGTCTGCTTCGTTGTCAATCACCTTACCGGTCTCCTTGAATGCCTCATTTACAAGGTTTTCAAAAAGAATTTTACGGGCGTATATCTTATTATAGTCTTCTTTAGTCACATTTCCCTTTGCATTCAGATTGCCTGTAAATTTCTTCAATAGCCCATTCAGATAATAGCCATAGTCGCTCTGAAGCTGTTTCAACAGCTTATCTAATAAGGTCTCGCGAGTATTAACATCCGTGTCCTTTACATCAAAGGTCGAGACGAAATCCAGTTTCACCAACTTGCGATAATCCGTGGCAGAAATCTCCTTGCCTCCAATCATGGGAGTCCACGACGTTGTGTTAGCAAGAATCTCATCTCCCTCGGCATTCCTTGTCAGCATGTTCTCAAACTCCAGATACTCCATAGTCAAATCATCCTTGAAGTTGATTCTCGTCAGATGACTTTGGAAAAACTGGCCGTTTTTCTCATACGCAATGGCATGACGCAGAAGCCGCAACAGCGTTGTCTTAAACGTGCCGTTGTTGCCTACGATGATGTTCACGTGCTCATCGAGCGTATGACTAAAGGCATACTCGTAATACAGGTTGTCGATGGTGAAGTCCTTGATTCTCATATTGCGATATTCTTTATTTGCGTGCAAAGTTACAAAAGTTTTTTCAGATAACCTTCTAAGAGTAAAAAACTATTCTTCAAACGGATAAGTTTCGTCGTAAATGTCGCTTAGGAGCTTGTCCTTGTAGAGCCAGTGGGGACCGGGGGCAATATGCTTCACCTTGTATCCTTTCAGTCGGGCAGAGAGGGCGCTGATGGACGTATCTGCGCCTTCATAGCTGACTTTCCGCTCAGATAATATCGTGACCATTATCGACGGGTCGTCTTTCCACGTCAGCACGTCGCCTTTCTGCATTCCCATTTCGTAGAAGTTGAGCGCAGGGCGGTGAATCTGGGCCTTTACCGATGCGGCCTTGTCGTCGTCGGTCAGGTCGTTTTCTATTTCGTCGCTTACTTCCTCGGTCACGTCGGTGTGGTGGAATAGTTCGAGGATGGCTTTGGCCTGTTCCACCTGAATACGGAAGAACTCACGGTTGGCGTTGATGCGCTGCGGAGCGAATGCCGTGTGCAGGGCTTTCTCAATCTTGGCGCAGTCGGTTTTCTTCACCTTGCAAGCAAACTGGCACTCAAAGGGAACAGGAACGCCCGTAGTATAGAGTTCCCTCATTCTCCTTTCTATGTCTTCCTGTGTGGTCATGCCAATCTTCACAAGCCCTGGCATTACAGGATTGGTTAAAAGATAAACTATTCCGTATTCCATATTTACTTTGCTCCTTTCTTCCTATTACAATCCTTGCACAACATTTGGCAGTTATCGGATGTCGTTACGCCGCCTTCTGCCCACGGAGTGATATGGTCGCCCTCCATTTCTTCCAGCTCAAAGTGATTACCGCAATGTGGGCATATGCCTTGTTGACGCTCGTAGGCTTCTCGCTTCTGTTTCTTATCGAAGGTACGGAAACTGAGGTCGCGCAGGTCACCACTAAGTACATAACTATAGATTCCCGACTTCTTCATAATCTCATCGTCTTCCATGAGGTCATGGATGCGCTGTTCCAAAGCCTTAGTGTCGTAGATGTTTTCGTGGTAATTATCGTAGAGCAAGCCCCAATCCAAACCTTTCATTTCCTTTCGATATTTGATGAACGTAGAGCGTACCCAAGTTACGATAGCCGAGAAATAAGCCCAAAGTTGATTAGCATTTGCATCGTCTTTGTGCTTTGACATATATTCGCTCACCTCCTTAATTCCTTCGCGACGAGCATCCCACTGGAAAACGGTATGGAGATAAGCCTGTTCGCGAGCTACACCGTTTAATAAGTCTGCGGCCATCTTATAGGCGGGGCAACCGTCCTTAGAGAAATGCCTACGAGCATCAGTAACGAATGGGCCAACGTAAACGGCATTCAAGAGTTCTTGGTCAAGTAGTCTTTCTCCTGCAATATTGATGACACGGAACCAATCAAGTTTTTCCTTGTCTGTACCTGTGCAGAAGTAAACCGTCAGTTTATAGTCCAAGAACTTCTGCTGTTCGTCGGGAGTAAGCGAACTGAAATACAGAATGCCACGGTCTGGGTCTTCGATATTAAACTCATGAGTGAAGTATTCACAAATGGAAAGTGTGCGCTGCTGACCATCTATCATTTCAAACTGATTGTCATTTACAACACTCCAATACATGATGTTAAGCGGAAAACCCTTCAAGATAGTGTTTACCACCGCTTGTTTCTGCTTAGTATCATAGCGGAATTCTCTTTGATAGGGAGGGCGAATGTCAAGACGTCCACCATATCCTCGCACACCGTGATCTGGGTCGTTCATATAACCAGCCACAAGGTCACGAACCGTAATTGTCTGCTGCTTAATATCCATAGTCACTCCATTTTGTCAAGTTGCTCAATGAATAACGTAAAGCCATAGTTATGCACAGAGCACTCCTTGATGTCCTTTGGCTTCTTCTTTTGTTTCAGGATATAATCGTATGCGCTCTTTGCGCCATCGCTGTTCTTGTTGCCTGCATCAATGAAGAGGTCTTTGCCCTTGATGTTCTTATTGACGATGTTGACACACCGATTTGTGCTTTCGCAATCTTTCCTGTTTGTATCAACAAATGGTATCAGCCAACACTCTATTTCATCAATACAGATAGCAAATATCAGTTTGCTTCTGTCGAAGTCTTCGGGCAGACGATTGCTCAGATTGTCGCAGACGTTCTTCCAAAAGGCTCCCATGTCTGTCAGATCATGCTTTACCCCATACTCTTCACAGACATCAGTATCAATCTGCACTACGATGTATTCAAAGTCTTCCTTTAGCGCTTCAACCATCAGCTTTTTCTCTTTATCCTCAAGATACTTCACCACCAATCCCCATCCACCAGGGCCATCCTGCTTGCCGTCCTTGGTTTGCTTGGGATTTAATGGTAATACCCACAGGTCTTTATCTTTCAAATATCTGGTGATAATATGGCGAAGCACCCAGAAGTCAGAAACGCCTTCGCTTACAATGCCTATCTTTTTGCTCATAGTGGTTAGAAATTATCAGGCAGTGCGCCAATTAAACCAGACATCCACAACTCAGAAAGAGACATCTTCCTGTCCTCACGATATTTTACGCGCTCAATCTTCGTATGCCCATCAATGTCACGACGACAAACAAACAGCCGGATTTCATCATCTGACAAGTCCATTCCGTCAAGCACAAAGGGATTATGAGTGGTCAGTATAACCTGTTTGTCATTCTCTTTGGTAGTCTTTACCAAATATTTGGTAAGATTCTGACATAGTCCAGGATTAAAAGATGTCTCGATATTATCAACAGCAAAAAACTGGGGAGTGTCTTTGCTGTTGAAGAGCGTCAAGAAGAATAACAGATAGAGAAAACCTTCATTCGTGCTTCGCTGGTCGAAATAGTGCAAAGAGTCCTTTAGGAATTTGTCGCCAATAGACAATTTGTATTCATTTGTTAGCAAACCATCAGGAATATTAAAGCCGTCAAACCAGTCAAGCATCCTTAATCCCTCGTTAATCTTCAAGAACAGTTCTCTATATTCTTCATTTGTACTGATGGTCTTTAGATATTGCATCAAGCCTTCTCCACGTATACCAAGCGGATAGATAGGCGAGTCTTTCACTTCACGCAACAAGTTCTCAACAGGACGATATGACAGGAAAGATGCAAACTCCTCTACGACAGCAGCAAATGGATTCATCCCATGCTGATTCATCACATTATTTGCTCGTAAGACAGATCCTTCCAATAAATTTATCCAAGTCTTTGTCTTTTCATAATATATTAGGTTAAAGCCAATGTTATAATATTGCCCATCATTCCCAATGACAACATAATACATGTGCCCGTCATTTCGTTCAACATCGTCAAATGCATTCGTCATAAAGAAAGGCTCTGTCACGCGCACATTTCTGTTTAGCAGGAACTCGGTATCAAGTTTGCGTTGGTGAGATGCTGAAGCGACAGTGATTGCCTCTAATATGTTCGACTTGCCACTACCGTTTGTTCCAATGATTACATTGAATCGGCCTAACTCAAGGGTTAAGTCTACGATAGACTTGTAATTATTGATATTAATAGTCTCTACCATAATAAATTTACTTTCTGCAAAGATAAATTATTTGTCATTTCTGGATTCTACGGATTAGGATTCTTGTGTATAACGACTTCATGATTCCATTGATGTTTAAAACAGCGTTTCTGTTTAAGTCGCTGTAATTTTTGAAGTCCATAGATGTATATTTCTTAGTACACAAAGGACAATCCCTGTCTGTCAATGCAACAATCTCGAATTGATTAGGATTATACTTGTCCATAAATGTAATAGGAACCCCCATTAGCCCGTCGTAATCATAAGGGATTAGTTCTGTTTTGGATACTTCAATCGCATCATAGTTATCATAAGTAGGATATTCTTCAGGAGTATAATGCTTATAGAGTATTAGTTCTTCTTGTCTTTTTTTGATTTCCAAATTAGTAAACCAATTAACTCCTGATACTCTAATCATTCCATCTTTATGGTCACTTGCAGTGGCGATATCTTCATATCTAGAAATAAAATGCCCGGCACCTCCCTTAAAGCCATAGCCCAGCCATACTAAGTTTCGCATAATCAAGGGAAAGATTTCTTTGTATTTTATAGCATTTTGGTGTCCAATAATCAAAAACTTCTTATCATACTCCATCAATTGCGCCACATATTCACGGAACAAGGAGAACGGCGGATTAGTAACTACAATGTCTGCCTGTTTTAGTAGTTCAATACATTCACGACTTCGGAAGTCACCATCGCCTTTAAGCGGATGGATGCCTATTTCTTCTGGGTCGGGAATGTTGTTCCCGTTCTTGTCACCATCATATATTAAGTATATAGCTTGTTCACTCTTGTTCTGACTGAACAAGTCCATATCCTGGCTTTTGTAGCAAGTTGTAATGAGCCGCTTCAATCCTAAGAACTCAAAATTATATGCAAAGTATGTGAAGAAATTCGACACACGCGGATCATCACAATTGCAAAGGACTGTCTTTCCTCGGAAGTGCTCGCGATAGTGCCGCAGCTCGTTATTGATGTCTTCTAACTGCGTATAGAATTCATCTTTCTTTGCCTCTTTTGCTGCATTCAGATTCTTGTTTGCCATATTTATTCAACTATTTCAGAATTCAATTTAAAAGCATCAGTATCAATTATCATTTGATAGATCTTTATATCTAGATTTCTTTGCTTAGCAATATTTATAACTTTTGACTTGTTTGCTTCGTCAATTCTGACACCAAGGTAGAGAGAATAGAACCATTCACCTCCTATATGTGGAAACGAAGGAGAATACTCAAGATCAAATAGTGGCTTTTCGCAATTTCCATACATATAAAAACGGACTTCTTGTTCATGTTTCCATGCTTTCGCCTTTGTTCCTATTTGATATCTCGCTAAATCTTCATTGCTCCGATAAATATCTGGCTTTTTAATAATGTCTTTATATTGCACTTCAATTTCTAGGCATCCTTCGGGCATACCACGCAATTTTGAGAGATGAACTTTTGTCTTATCCATATCCAAACCAATGCATATTCCTTTATGATTGCCATAATAGCTCCACATCAACAATTCATCGTAGACTTTAGATAGACTACAAATCCATGTATTTGCATGAGACAATATGCATCCTCCCTTATACATTCTTCTTATAAAATCAGCCCCAACACCTTGAGATAATGCCTCTGGTACATTTGAGTAATCCATCAATGAAGGATGATTGTCAAAAGGGTCATTGAAACTTACGGCATTATTAAATTTCAAGGTGCTATTTTCTAGCATCTTCAAACCGCCTTCAGCGTCTAAGTACTTATATAATATACGCCTATCCATTTCTTACATATAAACTTCTGGTTGCGGGTAGTCGAGAGGGATGTACTGCCATTTGAACGGAAGTTCCATTGCATCCAGTTCCTCGGCATGTTTATCCATCAATCCGTTTTCTACGCTATATAGGTAGATATTCTTCAGATAATGAATGAGGATGTTCAGGGGAGGCCATTCTTTACGAACTGTAGAACGTATCATATAGCACGAACGATCGTACTTCTCCTTCCCCATATTCAACGCAGCGCACAGCAACTGAAGATTAGCATACGACCAAAACATGTATTCACCAAAGTTCTTTGCTGGGCAAAGCGGCTTAGCCGAGCGGGCGAACTTCGGCTCGCGCTTCTCTTTCTTTGGTGTATTGCTCTGGTCAGTCGTCATCAATTTGCTTGATCATGTTCAAATATTGCTTGCAAATATACTCATTTTTATTGAATCTCGGAAGCGTTTTGGCTAAAAAAGAATAAATCTTAACCACTTTTAGATGAAATGTGTAAGTACTTGCACATCATTTCAAGGAATCATGGGGCCGAATCTACCAATTATTTTTCATTATAAGTAAGGTGGCTTAAGAATATGTTGGTATCAGCAAAAAGTTTGAGCAGTTCCTACGGCTTGTACCCGTGTTGCCAGACGGTTTCGACGCCGTCGCAGAAGTTGTAGCGGATGCCATGACCGCCTATGCGATGGCCGGCAGGGAGGAAGCCGCAGATGATGCGCTTGATGTGGCGACGGAGGCTGAACTTCTTCGGCTCGTCGACACCTTCACTCTCCACGCGGAGACTGAAGCGGCCAATCTCAGGAAGCACGACGGTGTAGCCCTCCGAGAGTTTCACCTTCAGCGCATGCTCCAAGTCCATTACTACGGCCATCACGGCTCCTTCGTCATAACCACGGGCTAATAGCGCCTCGCGTACCATAGATTTTAGGGTGACTTCACCCTGGCTCACGGTCTTGGCGAAATATTTCCCATAAGAGCTGCTGCTCTTGATGTTGTTCTTGATTAGTTTGATATGTATTGCCATATTTTTTTTGTTTCGATTTTTATCAAAGTTCCACTTTTCTTTATAACTATTTGGTACGGTGAGAGTTAACTAAGGTGCACCTTCTTTGGAAAGTTCCACCATGTTCCACCGAGGTAAAACAAGTTGTTTTACTGTAGTAAGTGGGCCACTAAGCATTGCTTTGCCCGTACTAAACTTAGGTAAAACAACTTGTTTTACTTTTGTTTATGGCTTCTCCGCTATCCGATAGGCCATCCCTTTGTTCAGCTTATGCCGCTTGTAACCCATGTCGGAGAGGCGGCGGCCGAGTTCCATGTCGGTATTCTTCCTGACGACGAAGGTGGGGAAGCTGTCCTTCAGCCGCTTCATGATATCCTGCAAGGAAATGGGCTTCGCGTCGGCGGGCGTCTCATCTGGGGGGAGATAGGTGAACTCCACCATCGTCTGGTAGTCGAGCACCTGCTGGAACTCCTCGTTCTGCTTCATGATTCGCTGGTTTTCCTCGTCCTCGAACCAGTAGCGACGCCCCTGTTTCAGTTCATAGACGAGCTGTGCGTAGAGCATGTCATGTCGGATGTAGTCGGAGTTGTCGATCTCGTCGGCATAGACGCAGATGAAGCGGCGCGAGCCTGTTGGGTCGACCAGCGGGCGCAGGTTATTGGTGGTGGCGATGAAGGAGGCAAAGCGCTGGCGCTGTTCGAGGGCCTTGCCATAGGGCGGTCGGAACTTCACGTCGTGCTTCGAGATGAGGTACTTCAGGATAGGCTGCTGCGACTTCGACATAGCATCGAACTCGTCGATGTTGATGAGGGCATAGCTGGACATCGCCATGAAGATGTCGCTGTCGTTCTTCATCGAGAGGCGGTCGTTGTAATACACCTCTAAGTATCCTGGCAGCAGGCGTTTGCAGAAGGTGGTCTTGCCTGAGCCCTGAGGCCCGATAAGTAGGGGCACGATGGCGTTGCCGTGCTGGCGATCCTTGCCGAGCCATTGTGCTACCATCGACAGCATCCACGTGTGAAAGTCGTTCTCCCAGTAAGGGTTGTCGGTCTTTACGCGGCGGGCCACTTCACCCACGTAGTCGTGCTTGCCGTTCCAGCGGGGCAGGTGGTCCAGGTAGTCCTGCATGGGGTAGTAGCGGGGGATGAGGTTCGAGTCGATGTAGCGGCTCAGGTCCTTGTCCCACGAGTCGACTCCAGCCTTCAAGGCGTTGATGGCCATCGTGTTACGCGCAGCTTGGTCGAGTGGGACGAAGCCGTAGCCGACGGCATTCATGCGATACTCGGGCACCCCCGTCATCACATTCAGCCGCAACGTGTAGTGCTCCTTCATGTAAGCCTCCGTCTTGTAAGTGAGCAGGGCCGATGGACGCGTGAACTTTAGGGGAACGGTCTTCAGCGTTTCGCGCAGGTAGGCCGTCTTGAACACAGCATCGATGGTGTCGCGGTTGGGAAGTCCACCAAGCAGTGGTATATAAGTACACACATTGGCGGCAAAGGCCTGCGGCAGTCCCATCAGGCGGCAACCGTCGGCTACCTGTTCGAGCACGGCGGTCTGAAACAGTTCCTCGTCCTCGATGCCACGATGTTTTTCGATAGCAGCGTCGAGACAGTCGTGAAAGCGGCGCATGCGGCTGGTATAGAGACTGACGCCTGGAATCTCCTCAGGGTCGTTGTAGTCGCTGATGTCCTGTTGCACGATGCGGAACTCGGGCGACTCCTCGGGTTCCTGACTGACGGTGACAGCCAATGCCGACGGGTTGTAGTAGGGCTTGGGGTCGTAGGCCACCTTGCAGCTCAGTTTGAGTGTGGCCTCCCGGTCGGAAAGACGGGTTGCCAACTGGGACGAGTAGATGTAGTGTAACTTTCGGAAGGCGTTCTGTAGTGCTGTTTCCGATGGCTTGCCGTCAGAAACGGTATAGGGACAGACGATGTGAAGCGCGTGTCCGTCGTGTCCGAGGAAGCAGAGCAGCGTGTAGGGCTGCTGGCTGGCCAGCCGTTTATACTCCTCAGATGTCGGGAGGTCGCGCAGGTTCTCCAAGGAGAGCAGTACCAGAGTGTTCACCTCTTTGGCTTTCAGCTCTCCGTTCAGTTTCTGCCACTCAGCGGCGAAGCACACCTCTTTGGGCGGTTCGCGGAAGGTAGCCGGCAGATAGCCCCCTTCAGTGAGTAGTCGGACAAATTCGTCGAGCTCCACGCGGGTATACCTTCTTTCGTTTCTCTCTGGTTTGATAATAGTGATTTTCATTTTCTTAATTCTTTGGTATAGATTGAAATAGACTGCAAAGATACAAAATTTTCCCCGCATTTGCAAGAGTTTTGCCGAAAACTTTGAAAAAATCGTTCGAAAAGTGGAACTTTCAAACGAAGTTCCACCTCTGTAACTTTTTTATTTTGAGTTTGTTATAGTGAAAAGTGGAACTTTACGCAAAAATGCATATCTTTTATTGAGGCGTATACTCCTGTCTGTTGTGGCTGTGATAGATTTGGATATGGGTATTGCCTCTTTTTTGTTGTAAAGTGTGCAAAAATGCTAAATTTGTGGGCAGAATGGCCGATGTTTCACGGGAAATGTGTATCTTTGCAGTCTGTTTTTATAAGTAAAAGGATTGAGAATGGGAAAAATCATTGCATTAGCCAACCAAAAAGGCGGAGTAGGAAAGACCACTACGACCATTAATCTGGCAGCCTCTCTTGCTACATTAGAGAAGACGGTACTGGTGGTCGACGCTGACCCTCAGGCCAACGCCTCGAGTGGTTTGGGCGTTGATATTCAGGAAGTGGAATGCTCGTTGTACGAGTGCATTATTAATAAGACGGATGTGCGCGAAGCCATTTATACGACCGACATCGAAGGTCTGGACATCATACCCAGCCACATTGACCTGGTGGGTGCCGAGATAGAAATGCTGAACCTGAACGACCGCGAAAAGGTGATTAAGCGTATGTTAGCTCCTATCCAGAATGAGTATGACTACATTCTGATAGACTGTTCGCCGTCGTTGGGACTGATAACCGTGAATGCGCTGACAGCAGCCGACTCGGTCATCATACCCGTACAATGTGAATATTTCGCGCTTGAAGGTATTTCGAAGTTGCTGAACACCATCAAGATTATCAAGACGAAGCTGAATCCGAAGTTAGAGATTGAAGGTTTCCTGCTGACGATGTACGACTCCCGTCTGCGTCTGGCCAACCAGATTTACGACGAGGTGAAACGTCATTTCCAGGAACTGGTGTTCAAGACCGTTATTCAGCGTAATGTGAAACTTTCCGAGTGTCCGTCGCACGGTTTGCCCGTCATCCTGTATGATGCAGAATCGACAGGCTCTAAGAACCATTTGGCTTTGGCAAAGGAAATCATTAATAAGAATTCATAATTCACAATTCATAATTCAGAATTATGGCAGTAAAGAAGAAATATTCAAGTACCGTTTTGGGACGCGGACTTGACGATATAGGCAGCGGTCGTGGACTTGACGCGCTGATTGACACGACTGATATTGCTACGCAGGGTTCGTCGAACCTGAACGAGATAGCCCTGTCGCAGATAGAGCCGAATCCCGACCAGCCCCGTCGTGAGTTTGACGAGGAGGCCCTGCAGGAGTTGGCCGACAGTATCAAGAACTTAGGCATCATCGCTCCCATTACGTTGCGTCAGGTGAGTGCCGACCGCTATCAGATCATAGCTGGCGAACGTCGCTGGCGTGCTTCGAAGATGGCTGGTCTGCAGTCCATTCCGGCATATATCCGTACCGTTGAGGACGAGAATGTGATGGAGATGGCGCTGGTAGAGAATATCCAGCGTGAGGACCTGAATGCCATCGAGATAGCGTTGGCTTATCAGCATCTGGCTGAAACGACCGGTATGACCCAGGCCCGAATCTCGGAGCGTGTGGGCAAGAGCCGTGCTGCTGTAACCAACTACATGCGTCTGCTGAAATTGCCGGCACAGGTGCAAATGGCCTTGAAAGACAGGGAGATAGACATGGGCCATGCTCGTGCGCTGCTGTCGTTGGAGAGTCCTACACAGCAAATCAAACTGTTCAAGGAAGTGCAGAAGCAGGGCTATTCGGTGCGCAAGGTAGAGGAGATGGTGCAGCAGCTGAAGAATGGTGAGACGCTGCAAGACACCAAGAAATCCGCCTCGGCAAAGGCCCAGCTGTCGTCGGAGTTTGAAGGTCTGCGCCAAAAGCTTGCCGACCTGTTCCAGACGAAGGTTCAAATGACCTGTTCTGCTTCTGGAAAGGGAAAGATCAGCATCGCCTTTGCCAACGAAGAGGAGCTGGAGCAGATTATGAACATCCTGGATGGGAAGAGACAATAATGTCACACGGAAATGCTGAGAGGTGAAATAGTAAGATGAAGAAGATAGCTTTATTGATAGTGGTGCTCTCGATGTGTCTGGGCTGTATGGCTCAGACGGATTCGACTCATTATGAGCCTATCGACAGCGACTCTATTTTCACCATCAGCAGCGACTCTGTGCTGCTCCAGGGACTGACCACTCCGGACAGCGTGGCTGAAGTCGAGATCAAGCGGCAGTTGGATGCTGCGACCGGCCTGACAGATACCGTCGTGGTGAAGAAGCGTAAGCAGAAGCGCGACTGGACCACTTGGGTTCCCAATCCCCAGAGGGCCACATGGTTAGCGCTGGTCATACCTGGCGGCGGTCAGATCTATAACCGTAAGTTCTGGAAGCTACCCATTGTCTATGGTGGCTTCTTAGGATGTATCTACGCCCTGACTTGGAACAACATGATGTATAAGGACTATGCTCAGGCTTACCTCGATATCTCGGACTCAGATCCGGGTACCAGAAGCTACGAGAAGTTCATGCATTTAGGAAATGCGATTAACGATAAGAACATCGCCCGCTATACTGATTTGTTCAAGAGCCGCAGGGACAAGTATCGTCGGTGGCGCGACATGAGCCTTTTCGTGATGATAGGCATCTATGCGCTGTCGGTCGTCGATGCCTATGTCGACGCTGAGCTGTCGGTGTTTGACATTTCGAGAGACCTGAGCCTGAAGGTGAAGCCCACAGTCATTGGCAACCCGACGGTCAGTAACCCCATTTACGCCTCGTCGATAGGCGTGAACTGTCAATTAAGTTTTTAGAATGAATATGAAGAAAAGATATTGGATATTGTCGATGCTGATGCTGACCTGTACGTTGTCGCTACAGGCCCAGATCGTGGCAGACGACTTAGACGACGAAGAAGAGGACATTGAAGTAACGGACGAGGATCCCGAAGATGAACTCACAGTGACCGACGCGGATGGCAACGAGGAAGTGATCGACTTCCCCGAGGCAATGACCTATGACTTGGACTCGCTGATGAACCTTTACATGTCGAAGACCTATCTCAGTCAGGACGACGACTGTCAGACGGGCTCCGAGAACCCCACGTTCGACAAGGATGTGTATATTGACCGTCTGAGACGTCTGCCCACCGTGATTGAGATGCCCTATAACGAGGTGGTTCAGAAGTTTATCGACCGTTACAGCGGCCGTCTGCGCCATTCGGTGAGCTATATGTTGGGTGCCGCCAATTTCTATGTTCCCATTTTCGAGGAAGCACTCGAAGCCTATGACCTGCCGTTAGAGCTGAAGTATCTGCCGGTGATTGAGTCGGCGCTGAATCCGAAGGCGGTGTCAAGGGCAGGAGCAGCAGGACTGTGGCAGTTTATGCTGACAACTGGTAAGCAGTATGGGTTGGAAGTCAACTCGCTGGTCGACGAGCGTCGCGACCCCGTGAAGGCCAGCTATGCCGCCGCCCACTACCTGAAGGACTTGTATAAGATTTTTGGCGACTGGCACTTGGTCATTGCCTCCTACAACTGTGGACCTGAGAATGTGAACAAGGCCATCCACCGCTCGGGCGGCAAGAAGGACTACTGGCAGATCTATCCCTACCTGCCTCGCGAAACCCGCGGCTATGTGCCGGCTTTCATTGCGGCCAACTATGTGATGACCTACTATTCCCTGCACAACATCTGTGCCATGCGAACCAAGCTGCCAGCCAAGGCCGATACCATTATGGTTGACCGTAATGTGCATTTAGAGCAGATTGCCGCCGTATTGGAACTCGACATCGACATGCTTCGTACGCTGAACCCGATGTATCGTCGTAATATCGTGCCGGGACTGACCAAGCCTTCAGCCATCAAGATGGCGGTGAACGATGTGACTCGCTTTATCGATAACCAGGATTCCATCTACAACTATAATGCCTCAGAGCTGCTATCGAAGCGCGACGAGGTGGAGGTGAACGACAATGTGCCGACCTTTGTGTCGAAGAAGAAGGTGCGCAAGGGTCGTAAGACAACGGTACGCCGCAAGTCAACGGCCCGTACCAGGAAAGCTGCTACTAAGAAGAAGACAACTGCCCGCAAAAAGACGACTGCCAAGAAGACTACTAAGAAGACCACTTCACGTAGACGCCGCAGGTAGGGGACATTATATATATAAGGTAATAAGGAGACACGACTATGGATGAAGAGGAGAGAAAACGGGAACAAGCTGACGACGAGTTGATAAACGGTGCGTTCCAGAAACTGCTGGACGACTATCAGGCCTCACGCCACCGTAAGAAGGTGGATCTCATCACCAAAGCGTTTAACTTTGCCCGCCAGGCCCACAAGGGGGTGCGTCGTCTGTCGGGTGAGCCTTATATCATGCACCCCATTGCCGTAGCCCAGATCGCTTGTTCCGAAATAGGCCTGGGCTCCACCAGTATCTGTTCTGCCTTGTTGCACGATGTGGTGGAGGATACTGACTATACCGTTGAGGACATCGAGAACATCTTTGGCCCCAAGATAGCCCAGATTGTGGATGGTCTGACCAAGATCAGCGGTGGCATCTTTGGTGAGCAGGCATCGGCCCAGGCCGAGAACTTCAAGAAGCTGCTGCTGACCATGAGCGACGACATACGCGTGATCCTTATTAAGATTGCCGACCGTCTGCACAACATGCGAACGCTGGACTCCCAGCCTGCCAACAAGAAGTACAAGATTGCTGGTGAAACCCTTTACATCTATGCGCCGCTGGCCCATCGACTGGGACTCTACAAGATCAAGTCGGAGCTTGAGAACCTGAGCTTCCGATTCGAACATCCCGAGGAGTATGCCTCGATAGAGCAGAAGCTGTCGTCGACACAGGCCTCCCGCCACGAGCTCTTCGGCCTGTTCACCGCCCCGATTGAGGAAGCCCTCAACCAGATGGGCATCAAGTACCATATTAAGGAACGCATCAAAACGCCATATTCCGTATGGAACAAGATGCAGAACAAGCATGTGTCGTTCGATGAGATTTACGACATCCTTGCTGTCCGCATCATCTTCACCCCGCGTAGCCGTGAGGACGAGGTGAACGAGTGCTTCAACATCTACGTGGCCATCTCGAAGATCTACAAGAGCCATCCCGATCGTTTGCGCGACTGGATCAGTCATCCGAAGGCCAACGGCTATCAGGCCCTGCATGTGACGCTGATGTCGAAACAAGGCCGTTGGATAGAGGTGCAGATACGCAGCGACCGCATGGACGAGATTGCCGAACAGGGACTGGCCGCCCACTGGAAGTACAAGGAGAAAGCGCCTGGCGACGATTCCATTGACGATGACGACGAATACACCGAGGATGAGGCCGAACTTAACGAGTGGCTGTGTACCATCAAGGAAATCCTTGACGACCCTCAGCCAGACGCAATGGACTTCCTCGATGCCATCAAGCTCAATCTCTTTGCCACCGAGATATTCGTGTTCACCCCCAAGGGCGAAATCAAGACGATGCCTTCGGGATGTACGGCCCTCGACTTTGCCTTCTCCATCCACACCTTCATTGGCAGTCATTGTATCGGCGCTAAGGTCAACCATAAGTTAGTGCCGCTGAGCCATAAGCTACAGAGTGGCGACCAGGTGGAAATCCTCACCTCGAAGTCGCAGCATGTGCAGCCAGCCTGGATCAACTTTGTCAGCACGGCGAAGGCAAAAGCCAAGATACTGACCATCCTGCGCCGCGACAACCGTGAGGTACAGAAGAAGGGTGAGGAAACGCTGACGGAATGGTTGACCAAGCATGAAAAGGAATACTCTATTGCGGTGGCCGACCAATTAGCCGCATTCCATGAATACCGTCGGCGCGACGATTTCTTCCAGGCCCTGGGCGAGAAAACGGTTTTGTTAGGTGAGCGCGACCTGGATGAGCTGAATGGCAAGCGGAAACCGGCTAATGGTGGCGGATGGCGCCGCTATGTACCCTTTGTCAAGTCGAAGCCCCAGGAGGCTGAGCCGGAAACAGAGCTGTTTGTCGTTCCTGAGAAGTTCAACCGCAAGAAGCCCATCTATATAACTGAGGAAAACATCAAGCAGTATAAGTTCCCCTCCTGTTGTCATCCTATTCCCGGCGACGATGCCTTGGGCTATATCGACAACAAGAACCAGATAGAGATCCACAAGCGCACCTGTCCTGTGGCAGCCAAGCTGAAGTCGGGCTTCGGTAACCGTATCCTCGACGCCAAGTGGGATATGCATAAGCGGCTCTTCTTCTTTGCCACGATCCGCATCAGCGGTATCGACCGCGTGGGTCTGCTCAATGAGGTGACTCAGATTATCTCAGCCCAGATGAGTGTGAATATCCACACCCTGAACATCACCTGCGAAGACGGCATGTTTGAGGGAACCCTCGAACTGAGAGTCCACGATCGTGAAGACATCCGACTGATTATTGAGAATCTGAAGAGGGTGGAAGATTTGAAGGAAATCAGCGAAATCATGTAACATGCGTGCCATATTAGTTATTCTTTGTACTTTGTTCTTCAGCCATATAATGGCGAAGAGCTACGATAATCCCGATACCATCGTGGTGGCCCGCGACGGCACGGGTGAGTTCCGTACCGTGAGCGAGGCGTTGGAGGTGTGCCGTGCCTTTATGGACTATCATAAAGTCATATATATTAAGAAAGGTACGTATAAGGAAAAGGTCATCATTCCCCAATGGCTCCAGAACATTGAGCTTTGCGGCGAAGACCGCGACGCGACGATCATCACCTACGACGATC
Organism: uncultured Prevotellaceae bacterium; assembly: GCA_902794405.1. Lineage (GTDB taxonomy): Bacteria > Bacteroidota > Bacteroidia > Bacteroidales > Bacteroidaceae > Prevotella. Next base: position 6,659 of record CADBHI010000037.1, on the reverse strand, counting down.
ATGCGAATGTGGTGTTTCCTCCAACGGGTAAGGGAATGACCACCTTCCGTACCTATACGCTGAAGGTGGAGGCCAACGACATTACACTCAGGAATCTGACCATCGAGAACAATGCCGCCCGCTTAGGTCAGGCGGTGGCCCTTCATACCGAGGGCGACAGGCTGCTTTTCGTGAACTGTCGTTTCTTAGGCAATCAGGACACGGTCTATACGGGAATGCCCCGTACAAGGATGCTGTTCCACGACTGTTACATCGAGGGCACCACCGACTTTATTTTCGGTCCAGCTACTGCCTGGTTTGAACATTGCACCATTCACGGCAAGTTGAACAGCTATATTACTGCTGCTTCTACGCCGAAGGATGTGGACTATGGCTATATATTCTCGAATTGCACGGTGACGGCTGCCGACTCTGTGACCAGCCTTTATTTAGGTCGTCCCTGGCGTGACTATGGCTACACCCTCTTCATGAACTGTGAACTGCCTGGCGTCATCTGTCCTGAAGGGTGGCACCACTGGGAGCAGCATCGTGAGCAGACGGCCCGTTACTTTGAATATAACAACAGAGGTGAAGGTGCCAATCCTGCCAACAGGGTAGGGTGGAGTCGACAGCTTACCAAGAAGGAAGCGCAGCAAATAACACTCGAGCGAGTGTTCCAAATCAGCAGTTCTTGGCTACTCAAGCACTAAGTTAATTGTTAAAATACACTTATTTTTGCTTTGTTCTTCTTTTTTTTAGCGAAAAGGTAAGGATAAAGCAAAAATTTTTATTATTTTTGCACCGACAAAGCTAACTACCTGAAAGCTTCATCAAACCAGATACTAATCTATATAACTAATTTTATAACTAAAACAAACATCTATGAAACAAAAAATCAAGAGAGCCTCTATGGTTTTGCTTTTGTCTGTAATGTGCTTCATGGCCTATGCCCAGAAGACCGTTACCGGCACGGTGAAGGATGCTACAGGCGAACCGATGATTGGTGTAAGTGTCATTGTCGATGGTACGAGCATTGGCGGCGTTACCGACTTTGACGGTAATTTCACTATTCAGAAGGTTCCCAACAACGGTGTCCTGAAATTCAGTTATGTGGGCTTTAAGGACCAAAAGGTATCGGTGGCCGGCAAGAACAGCGTGAGCATCACCCTTCAGGAGGATGCTATGGGTCTCGACGAAGTGGTGGTCGTGGGTTACGGCACCATGAAGAAGAAGGACCTGACGGGTGCTGTTGCCAGCATCAAGCCCGCCGACATTGCCCAGGTAGCTGCTCCCGATGCTATGCAGGCCATGCAGGCAAAGGTTCCTGGACTCGACCTGCTGTCGGGTGACGGCCAGGCCGGATCGTCAGTAAGTATCACTCTGCGTGGTAACCGCTCTATCACGGCTTCCAACTCGCCACTCATTATCGTCGACGGTGTGGAGTATTCGGGTTCACTCGACATTCCTGCCTCCGACATCGAGTCGATGGACATTCTGAAGGATGCTGCCTCAACGGCCATCTACGGTACGAAGGGTGCCAATGGTGTGGTCATTATCACTACCAAGCGCGGACAGGCCGGCAAGACACGTGTGAACTTCTCGGCATATCTGTCCTTTAAGTCGCCGACGAGTGCTGTCAAGAGCATGTACGGCGGCACCGAGGTGCAGCGATGGGTTGACCGTGCCAATTATCTGGCCGACCTGGAATCGGGCAACTGGGGTGAGTCGAACTTACCGCTTACCGAAGTGTTTGGTTCAACTACCATTGCCGGCAACGACAAATACAAAGTGGTAGACCTTATTAATAATGGCGATTATACCGACTGGTACGACACCATTCTGGAGAACTCCACGTCGCAGAACTATGAGGCCAGCGTTAGCGGCGGCAACGAGAAGACCAACTTCAGCCTGTCGCTGGCTGCTATGTACGACAAGGGACTGCTGAAGCACGACCAGATGGACCGCTACAACGGGCGCCTGAATATCGACCATATCATCAACCAGTACTTCAAGGTGGGTGGTTCGATGGCTTTCACCTATCGTAGCCACGATGCCCGCAATGCCTCGGTGTTCAATGCCGCTCGCAAGATGACCAGCATCACGCAGGCCTACAAGGATGACGGCAGCATCAACGAGACTCCCAACGTGTGGTATCCCGCCCATGTGAACCCCTTGATGGACGAGGGCGACAACTTTAAGAGCCACATCGAGAGCACCCGCTACCTGGGTAGTGCCTACCTGCAGATTACCCCGCTGAAGGGCCTTGCCATGAAGTCGCAGCTCTCGGTCGACCGCCGCAACCGCCGCATCGGCCAGTATAACGACTACCAGTCGGCAGGACGCTACCAGTCGCCTTCGACCACCTATATGTCGAATGCCTGGGATGCATGGACCATTCTGACGTGGCAGAATACCATCAACTATAACCTGACGCTCAACGAGAAGCATGACCTGGGCTTCCTGCTCGGTCATGAAATGCGCCAGACTGTCAGCGAGGGACTGGGCTACAACGGCACCGCCGGCAAGGAGCACTATTTTAACCAGGCGTTCTACGACGTGACGAAGATTTCTGCCGACCAGACTCCCAGCTCTAACTACACCAAGCAGTCTATGCTGTCGTACTTCGGACGCGTGAACTATTCGTTCATGGACTGCTACCTGCTGTCTGCTTCGCTGCGTGCCGACGGTTCGTCGGTGCTTGCCGAGGGCAAAAAGTGGGGTTACTTCCCATCAGTAAGTGCCGGTTGGCGCATCACCGAGGAGAGTTTCATGGAGGGTACCAAGTCGTGGCTCGACAACCTGAAGCTGCGTGTGGCCTGGGGTATCTCGGGTAACGCTGCCGTCAGCCCCTATCAGACGCTGGCTACCGTTAGCGCTACTACACCGGGCTCCAGCGACTCGTTCATCCCCATGTCGATGAGCAATGCCGACCTGTCGTGGGAAACCACTTCGAGCGTCAACATCGGTCTGGACTTCGGTATCATCGGCGGACGCATCAACGGTACTGTTGACTACTACATTACCAATACCAAGGACCTGCTCTACTATAAGAGCGCTCCTGCTTCGAGCGTGTTCACCAGCGTTTTGTCGAATATCGGCGAGTCGAAGGGTCACGGTCTGGAAATCGGACTGAACGCCTTAGCCGTGAAGACCAAGGACTTCACCTGGGACATCAACGCCAGCTATACCCACCAGCACGATGAGATCGTGAAGCTGGCCGACGACCTTGAGCGCAACATCGACGGCACCACCGGACTCATCGTGGGCGAGGCACTCTCGGCCTACTATGACTATGAGACCAACGGCTGCTGGGGCGTGGGCGAGTATGACCAGTATGTGGCTGGCTATAAGGCCAACGGCATTGAGTTCACCGCTCCGCTGAACAACTACGGTACACCGGGTACATTGAAGATTGTAGACCAGAACGGTGACGGCAAGATTTCCGAGGACGACAAGATTGTCTACAAGCGTACGCCCGACCACATCATCGGCCTTACCAATACCTTCAGCTACAAGGGCTTCGCACTCTCCGTACAGTGTATGGCACGTCTGGGCGGATACTTCGCCTTCGACAAGAACAATGCCCTGGGCCTGAACGACGGCGACGCCAACTGGGCCGAGGTCGACTACTGGACGCCCACCAACACCGGAGCCAAGTTCCCCTCACCGGGTACCAACGGTACGGGCTACTCCAACCTCTACACCACTTATATGACTTCGCTGCTCTACGAGAAGAACGACTTCTTTAAGATCAAGGACATCACCCTGAGCTACAACGTCAATCCGAAGTGGCTCAAGCCCATCTATATGTCGAGCGCCAAGATTTACTGTTCGATGAAGAACTACTTCACCTTCTCCAGCGTCGACGACTATGACCCCGAGCGTGGCGGCAGCATCTATTGGCCGTTGGCCAAGCAGGTGGTCGTCGGTGTCAACCTGTCGTTCTAAGTATAGTATAAATGAAAACCGAAAATTGTAAAGCGAAAATTATGAAAAAGATATTTGCATTTATCATAGCTGCCGCCAGTCTCACCACGGGATTCACGTCGTGCTCCGACTTCCTGGACGAGGACAATAAGACTGGTATGACAGCCGACCTGACCTATAGTACCGTCAGCGGCATCGAGGGTTTGGTGAAATCGTGCTATGCCTATACTCGTGGATGGTGGGGCAAGGAAGCCGGACTGGGACTCACCGAGTGTGGCAGCGACCTCTTCCTGGCTGGATTCGACAATAAGCAGAAGTCGCTCACATCCTATAACCTCACGGCACGCTCACTCGACGGCAACACCGCCGACGACGCCGTGCTCGACCACTACTGGGAAATGTTCTACGACGCTATCGACGTCTGCAACAATGCCCTGAAGTACATTCCCCTGAACACCAATATTACTGACACCAAGAAGGAACAGTATTATGGTGAAGTGAAGTTCCTCCGTGCACTCTACTACCTGCAGATGGTGGCTACTTGGGGACCGATTCCCTACAACACTGAGCCTGTGACGGCACAGACCACTACGCCTGTCCGTATGCCGGAAGCTGAGGTTTATAAGAACATCCTGAAGGACATCGACGAGTCGATGGCTCACTTCAAGGCTGCCAACTTCACCGATAAGGCAAAGAACGGTGGTGAGCAGGGACGTGCCACCTACTATGCTGCTGAGGCTCTGAAGGCCCGCGCTGCCCTCTATGCCGCTTCTTGGTTAGGCAACAATGCCGTCGAGGGCTACTCCAACCTCTACCAGATTGCTCAGGCTGCTGCCGAGGATGTCATCGCCAACAGCGGTGCTTCGTTCTACAGCCGCTACAGCGACACCTGGAACTACAACAACGAGGCTGTAAGTGTTAACAAGGAGGCCATCTGGGGTGTCGCCTACAACAATAGCCTGACCACCGAGAACTGTATTCCCTACCGCTACAAGACCAACTCCAGCGGCAGCCACCTGCAGTTCAACTCGCTCATCACCCGTACTGGCTACAGCCGAGGCGGTTCGGCCATGCTGCTTATGTTCGTTCCTATGTGGAACAACGGTAACTCTGGCGACGTGGGCAGCAACGGTACTGGCGACGACCGACTCTTCGTACGTGTACTCGGTACCAGCACGGCCAGCATCACCAGCAAACTCACAGGAAAGCAGGTCGATGTGGCCAAGTACTACTCTCCCTACGGACGTGGTTTTACACGTTATACCACTACACCGTGGCTTTGGAAGAGCTTCGAGGAGGTGCGTGCTACCGACCAGCGTTGTGATGCTACCATGCTGACCCACTACAACATTCCTGACGGACTGCAGGGCAACCGTCCCAACCACTATCCCAAGATGGGACAGTTCATGACCGACCCGGATGTGGCCTATGCTGCCGACGGCAACTACTTCAACCAGGGCGACACCGCCATCTACTACTGCTACATGGACGGCGACTCTCCCGAGGGCAAGGCCAAGCAGGAGTGGGCTAAGGACCGTTATCGTATTCAGTTCGCATACGGTGGCGACATCCCCGTCTACAACTCGGGCAGCATGACGGCTGTGCCTACACAGACCGCTAAGGCTACTTCCGATGTGTATGGCGACAATCGCTACAATAACGTCAACATCGGTGGCTGGAAGTCATATCCTGGACTCAAGAAGTTCCTCGACGACCAGTACAATCCCACCTATCCTACACACGATATCTCAGGCCGCGACGCTATTGTGTTCCGCCTGGCTGAGATGTATCTCATCAAGGCTGAGTGCCAGCTCCAGAACGGCGGCGACGCCCTCGCTACCATTAATCAACTGCGCGCAGCACGTGCCATCAGTGGACAGGACAACTCGCTCAAGGGTTCGGCCGACATCAACACCATTCTTGATGAGCGTGCTCTCGAGCTCTGTGGTGAGCAGCAGCGCTGGTTTGACCTGAAGCGCACTCATACCCTTGTAGACCGTGTGAAGAAGTACAACGGACAGGGTGCTGCCAACATTGGCATACAGCACTACTATCGTCCCATCCCCGAGGCTCAGATGATAGCTGTGACGAACGAGACGGGTGCTCCTGTGCAGCAGGATGCCAACGGCGTGCTCCAGTACACCTCAGCTGTTGAGGGCTTCTGGCAGAATCCTGGGTATTAATACCGCAATCTACAATAAAACTAAAGCAGGGATTCCAACTCGGAACCCCTGCTTTAGTTTTGGGTTGACTGTTAGATATCGTTGGTCGTCAATAAGCGTGAACCGTCAGGCTGTTCGGTGATGGAGACGCGGACGGCATCTTCCGGGAGCAGCTCCTCTATGAGTTCGGGCCATTCTATGAAACAGAGGTTGCCGCTATAGAAATAGTCCTCGTAGCCCATGTCGTAGACCTCTTCCAGCTTGTGGATACGATAGAAGTCGAAATGGTAGATAGAGTCATACGAGGGACTTTCGTACTCATTGACAATGGCGAAGGTAGGTGATGTAATGACGTCCTCAACGCCCAAGACCTCGCAAAGGGCCTTAATGAAGGTGGTCTTTCCGGCACCCATGCTTCCGTAGAAAGCAAAGACGCGGTGATTGCCGATACAATTGGCAAACTGACGTGCTGCTTCGGCAATATCTGCCATGCTGTTAATCCTTATTTCCATACTCATGCTGTGATTTGGGCGCAAAGGTACGAAAAGTCGAGCGAAGAACAAAACAAATTCGTTTGTTTTTTCTTCCGAG
>CADBHI010000036.1 GCA_902794405.1 uncultured Prevotellaceae bacterium | reverse complement strand
TAAGCCTCATTTATATTTCTTCCAATGCGTAGTATTGGTAGTCGCGGAGGATGCGGCGGAGGAAGGACTCGTCGCTGGGTTCGCGACGGGTGATGGCCAATAGTTGCTGTACCTTCTGCGACAGCTGGGTGATGCGCTCTGGCTGTTCACTATCGAGGGCTCGCGTAATAACGTCGATTTGTTCGAGGGACAGGTCGGAGGCCTGAGGGTAGGAGGGACGGTAGCCCTCTGTGAGATAGTCATATTCGTCGAGGCTGACCTGTATCTTGGAGTAGCTTTGGAGCTTTACCACCAGCGTGCCTGCCGCCATGTCGCCGAAACGTTGGTTATTGCGGTTGAGAATCATAACGAGCACGCCGATGCAGCCTAACGTGGGGCCATCGGCTATCATCAGAAGCCAGCGCAGCAGGAAAGCACTGAAAGAGGGTAGGGTGCCGTCGGCCATGATGACGCGTAGCTTGACAATCCACTTGCCAACGGTCTGGCCGCCTGTGAACATCTCGCACAGAGGACAATAGAACAGTACCGGCAGTATAACTATAAGTATGACTTGGAGGGTGGAAAAATGAGGGCCGATATAGACCCACAAAGCGACATATCCGAGTTGTATCACCCAGTCGATGACCTGTGCCAACATTCGCTCACCAACACTGGCTGGTGTCTGGCGAATGCGTACGTATTGTCCGGTGACGATGTTTTTTTCTGCCATAACAGCTGCAAAGTTACGAAATAATTGGCAATTCACAATTCTTTTTTGTGAAAAAGCGGCAAAGCCGAGCGGAGAATTGATAAATATTTCGTACCTTTGCGCAGAATTATGAAGGAAGTGACGTTTATCAGGCAGAATATCTCGAAGTGGCGAGGGGCGGAGATAGTGATGGAAACTATCGGCGACACCAACGCTACTGAGCTGGCCGACACCTATATTGACGTAACAAGCGACTTGGCTTTTGCCCAGACGCACTACCCAGAGTCGAAGATTACGCACTACCTGAACAACCTGGCCTCGGCCTTGCACAACGAGATCTACCGTTCGCACCGCTACCGCTGGTCGCGTCTGCTGACGTTCTGGACCGAGGAGGTGCCGCAGACTATGTGGGAGGCTCGGCGTGAACTGCTGCTGTCGTTCATCATCTTTGCCGCCAGTACCTTCGTCGGTTTCCTGTCACAGATGCTCGATCCTGAGTTCGCTCGTATCATACTTGGTGACCGCTATGTGGACATGACGCTACAGAACATTGCTGCAGGCGAGCCGATGGCCGTCTACGACAGCGATGCCGAGGACGCGATGTTCGGAAGTATCACGCTGAACAATGTCAAGGTGTCGTTCATTGCCTTTGTCATGGGCATCTTCACCAGTATCGGCACAGGATTCATATTGTTTATGAACGGCGTGATGCTCGGCTCGTTCCAGGCGTTCTTTGCCCAGCACGAACTGCTGTGTGAGTCGGCCTTAGCCATCTGGCTGCATGGCACGTTAGAGATTTCGGCCATCATCGTAGCGGGAGCCGCCGGCATTGCGATGGGCAACGGGTGGCTGTTCCCAGGCACCTATCCGCGTCTGACATCGTTCCGTCGTGGAGCCCGAAGGGGGTTGCGCATTGTGGTGGGCACGGTACCTGTATTCATCGTGGCCGGCTTCATTGAGAGCTTCTTTACCCGTCACACCGAATGGCCCGACCTGCTGAGGCTGAGCATCATCCTGGCGTCACTGGCTTTTGTCATCTATTATTTTATTATATTACCAAAACAGAGAAACCATGAATCAAGAAAGACCATTGATTAAGCTCTATCGGACACGCACTTTCTCAGAGAAGATGTCCGACACGTTCGACTTTGTTCGCGAAAACTGGCGCACGATGTTGAAGTTTCTGACCTACATGATGCTGCCGTTGGCACTGGTGCAGACCTTTGCCATGAACAACTTCATGACCGGTTACATGTCGTTTTCCACCGCTATTGACAGTGCCAACTTCGAGACCATGCTGCCTTGGCTGTCGTCGATGGGTGTCACGATGGTGTTCTACTTTATAGCCATGATACTGGTGAATGCGCTGACCTATACCATGATGCAGCTCTACGAGCAGCGTCAGGAACGGTTGCAGGGCATTACGTTTGCCGACCTGCAGCCTGCCTTTATGAATAAGTGCGGCCGACAGTTGGTGTTGCTGTTGACGGGATTTGTGTTGATGATTCTATTTGCCCTTATCATTTTCCTGTTGACAGTGATCAATCCGGTCTTGTCGGTCTTGGGAGCCGTGGTGGTGATTTTGCTCCTGCCGCTCTTTATGCTGGTTCACCCTGTTTACCTGTTCGAGAAGATTGGCGTTATCAGTGCCTATGCCAAGTCCATCCGTTTAGGCTGGAAGACCTGGGCGGGCGTAGTAGCCGTCATCACCGTGCTCTACATCATGGTTACTATTGTAGAGAGTGTGGTATCGATGCCTTGGTACATCATGTTGACGCTGAAGAGTGCCTTTGCAACCCAGGGCTCTGAACCAGCCTTTATGTCATCGTTTGTCTATACGGCCATTCAGTATCTGTTGGGTGCTGTCTCCAACTTCTTCGGCAACTGTATGTTGACGCTGCTCATCATTGGCCTGGCCTATCAGTACGGTCACGCCTGCGATAAGGTAGACGGTGTGACGGTAGATCGTGATATAGAGAACTTCGAGACGCTGAACGTTGAGTGATACCCTTACCATAGACAGTGCGCAGATAGCCCAGTGGCAGGCGCAGCAGGACTTCGACTACAATCGTGAGCTGGTCGGAGGCGGCATGACGTTTACCGAGTGGATGATGACGCAGATCAAAGAACTGTTGCGTGACCTCTTTGGCCAGGCGTGGTATAGCGACTACACCTGGTGGGTGCTGGCTGTCATAGGTGCTGTGGTGGTGGGCATTGTTGTGTGGTACGTCTGGCGTTTCCATCCTGGTCTATTTAAGCGCCGGAAGGATGAACAGACATACGAGGAAACGGAGGATACTATCTATGGTGTTGACTTTGATAGCACTATCAGTCAGGCCCTTGGCCGCGAGGACTACCGTGAGGCCATCCGTATGGTCTATCTGCGAACGCTCAAGGCGCTGAGTGACAGTCAGCAAATAGACTGGCAGCCCTTCAAGACGCCTTCGCAGTATGTCCGCGAATTGTCCGACTCTGCTGCTTTCCGTATGTTGACAGCCCACTTCCTTCGTGTGCGCTATGGCTATTTCGCTGCCACCCGTCAGCTTTACGACGAGGTGGAACAATTGGGAAAGGAGGTTTGCCTGTGAGTCGAAAGTTTTGGTTGCTGATCGTCGCCTTGTTGGTGCTGATGCTCGCGTTGGAGTACCAGATGCCGCGTCGCTTCCAGTGGGAGCCTACGTTTGCCCATGCCGATCGTCATCCTTTTGGCTGCTATGTCTTCGACAGTGTCTTGAGTCAGGAGATGCCCCACGGCTATACCGTCTGCCGCAAGTCGCTGTCGCAGTTGGCCCTTCAGGACACTACGCCGCGTTCCATCGTCATTATCTGCTCGGGCTACAAGCAGGAGTATGTCAAAGTGGACACCCTGTTGGCCTTGGCACAGCGTGGCTGCCGTATTCTGTATGCAAATTCATATTTCGACCGTATGATATGCGACACGCTGAACATCAGCTGTAGCTCGCAAGACTATTTCTCGTTCAAGACCTTTATGAATGAGGTTCATGTGCGTGATACTATATTCTGGATGGGTGACACATTACATTATATGCCCACCGCCTATCTCACCTATCGACAGCTCATTAGCTCCTGCCTCTTAGACACGGCTGTCTCAGAGCCATTGGCGAAGATTTATGATGAGGATGCCGTCAAATTTGCCGAAGAGCATATCAGCAAAGACAGCCCTTACATGAATGTCTCAAAGGAATCATTGAAATTAAGGGTAGCCGACGTCGTGGCCCTCAGCTATCCTGTTGGCAAGGGCGAGATTATCTTTGTCACCACGCCGCTGCTGATGACCAACTATGGCATACTCGATAACCCTGCCTACGTCCATCGCCTGATGAACCGCCTGAAAGACCTGCCCGTGGTGCGTACCGAGGCATACATGCCCAACTACAACGTAGCGGAAAGTTCGCCCTTCCGCGAACTGCTGAAGCGGCCGCCCTTGCGCTGGGCCCTCTACTTAGTGCTACTCGGCGTGGTGCTGCTGATGGGCTTCGGTGCCCGTCGTCGACAGCGCGCCATCCCTGTGGAGGCTCCGCCCCGTAACTACCAACTGGACTTTATACGCCATATAGGCACCCTGCAATACTTGAAACAAAAATAGAAAAAGAATATGGAAGAGAATGAAGAAAGAAGAGTAGACCTGACGGCCTTTGCTGCAAAGGTACAGACGTTGCGCGAGTCGATTGCCGAGGTCATCGTCGGTCAGAACGAGAACGTGGAAATGCTGCTGACGGCTATCCTTGCTGGTGGCCATGTGCTGATAGAAGGTGTGCCTGGTGTGGCTAAGACGCTGTTGGCTAAGCTGATGGCCCGTCTGATTGACGCCAAGTTCAGCCGTGTGCAGTTCACACCCGACCTGATGCCCAGCGACGTGTTGGGTACCAGCGTGTTCAACATGAAGACGCAAGAGTTCCAGTTTCATGCCGGTCCTGTATTTGCCGACATGGTGCTGGTCGACGAGGTGAATCGTGCCCCAGCCAAGACGCAGGCCGCTCTCTTTGAGGTGATGGAGGAACGGCAGGCCACCATCGACGGCACTACGCACCCCATGTCGCCGCTCTATACCATTTTGGCTACCCAGAACCCGGTAGAGCAGGAGGGTACGTACAAACTGCCTGAGGCACAGACCGACCGTTTCCTGATGAAGCTCACGATGGGCTACCCATCGGCAGAGGAGGAACTATGTATCCTGCAGCGTCACCACGAGAACACGGCGTTCACCGACCTGAGCCGCGTACAGCCCGTCATCACCAAGAATGAACTGTTGCAGTTGCGCACCCTGCTGAGTGAGGTCTATGCTGAGACATCGCTGTTGCAGTATGTGGTCGACATCGTGCAGCAGACCCGCAAGAGCCGCGTTGTTTACCTCGGCGCCTCACCACGAGCCTCAGTGGCCATCCTGCAGTCGGCTAAGGCCTACGCCCTGTTGCAGGGCCGTGACTTCCTGACGCCCGATGATGTGAAGCAGGTGGTGCCTGCCGTGCTGCAGCACCGCCTTGTGCTTACCGCCGAGGCCGAGATGGAGGGTTATACCCCCCAGAAGGTTGCCCAACGACTGCTTGACAAGGTAGAAGTCCCCAAATAACAATTCACAATTCACAATTAACAATTAACAATTAACAATTCACAATTAACAATTCACAATTCACCAAACAGATGTACCTAAGACGCCGCTTCTACCTCCTGCTGCTCGCTGTCGCCCTTATAACGGGTGCCGGCTTCGGCTTTGCCCCACTCTATACGGTAGGGCGGTGGCTGGTGTTGCTGTTGTTCTTGGCTACGCTGGCCGACATCATCCTGCTTTGGCACAGGAAGGCCATTACTGCCGAGCGTCGTCTCAGCAGCCGTTTCAGCAATGGCGATGACAATCCCGTCACCATCAGCGTGGAAAGCACCTACCCCTTCCCCGTCCGCATCGATGTCATCGACGAGCTGCCCTTCCAGTTCCAGAAGCGCGACTTCTCCCTCCACCTTCCACTATCCACTATCCACCATCCCCCATCCACCTACACCCTTCGTCCTACTCGACGCGGTGTCTACTCCTTTGGCCACGTCCTCGTTTTTGTCTCTACCCGTCTTGGCCTCGTTGAGCGTCGCTATCGTTGTTGCGAGCCCTGCGATGTGAGCGTTTATCCGTCCTATCAGAAATTGCACCAGTACGAGCTGATGGCCATCAGCCAGAACCTGCAGGAGCCGGGCATCAAACGTATACGGCGCATTGGCAACAACACTGAGTTTGAGCATATCCGTGACTATCTCAAAGGCGACGACTACCGCACTATTAACTGGCGGGCCACCGCACGACTTAGTCGACCCATGGTGAATGTCTATCAGGATGAACGCTCACAGCAAATCTTTTCAATTATCGATAAGGGCCGCGTCATGCAGCAGGCTTTCCAAGGCATGACACTCCTCGACTATGCCATCAACGCCTCCTTAGCGCTCAGCTTTGTAGCCATGCGCAAGGAAGACCGTGCTGGTCTCATCACCTTTGCCGACAAGACAGACACGTTTGTGGCTGCTGATCGCCGCCCAGGACACATTAATAAGCTGATGGAGACCCTTTATGCCGAGCAGACCGACTTCGAGGAGACCGACTTCTCAGCACTTTCTGTCGCCATAGGCCGCCACATCAGCAAGCATTCGCTGTTAGTGCTCTATACCAACTTCATGGGACAGGTGTCGCTGCAGCGACAGTTGCCCTTCCTCCAGCAGATAGCCCGCCGTCACCGCCTGCTTGTCGTGTTCTTTGATGATGTGGAGCTGCAGGAGTTCATCGAATCGCCCATCCATAATGATGAGGAACGCTGTCAGCATGAGGTTGCCGAGAAGTTTGCTGCCGAGAAGCAGCTCATCAGTGCCACCCTGCGTCAGTATGGCATTCTCTCACTGCTCACCACGCCACAGGCTCTGACAGTCGACGTCATTAACCGCTATCTGGCCATTCGCTCATTCTGACTATTGGTCTTTTCTGCTTATTTTTTCTGCTCGTTTTTTTTGCTAAAATGAAAAATGTTTGTATCTTTGCAGTCATAATAGTCAAAATTAGATAATCAGCGATGAAAGAATTTAGAAAAATTACAGTAACGTTTGCCCTCACCCTTTTCTCTATCGTTGTGATGGCACAAGTGAGAGATAAGTTATCAGTTGATGCACGTATGATGCTGGAGAAGACCACTGCTTCCGTAGCGATGACGCGTTCAATGACTGATAGTCCTCTGCCTTTTATCATCAGGATTGACGAAAACCGTGCAGCCGAGACCATCGAGGCATTGAAGAAAGCGGGTGCTGTGCTGCGTGCCCGGCTCGGGTCGCAGCTGTCGGCAGAGATACCTGCGAGCCGTCTGTCGGCTGTTGAGGCCATCGAGGGTGTGGTGCGTATTGGTACGGCAGGTGCTGCGCCGAAGCCGATGACCGATGTGACACGGAAAGAGTTAGGCGTGTCGGCGATTGACGGCACTGAGGGTACTGTCGGCGATATGGCCTATACGGGTAAAGGCGTAACGGTGGCCGTCATCGACATGGGTTTCGACTTCCAGCATCCCGCCTATAAGGATAGTGAGGGACGAACACGCATAAAAGCCTACTACAGCCCCTTCGATAATGGCGGTACTCCCGTTGTCATCGACGGTATACAACTGCCAGGTTCGGTTTACGACACGCCAGAACAGATAGCCAAACTGACTTCCGACTTTAAATATCAGTCGCATGGAACCCACACGTCGACCATCGCTGCCGGCACACGCACGACGCAGGGATGGGGCGGCATGGCCCCAGATGCAGACATCGTGCTTTGTGCTTATGTGGATACATTGGCATTAGGAGGAGAGAAGGAGGTTGAGACGATGATGGTGTCTCCCACGGTATTTGATGCTCTTGCGTTTCTGAAGAACTATCAGGAGAAGTCTGGAAAACCAATGGCAGTCAACATGAGCATCGGCAACGTATTGGGTCCCCACAACGGACGTGACGAGATGCCCCTTGCCATTAGTGAATTCATTGCCCCAGGCCGACTGGTAGCCATCTCGTCGGGTAATGACGGCAACGAAGCCAGACACCTGCAGAAGGTGTTTGCCAGCGACAAGGACACCCTACGTACCATGTTGCAGGATGAGGACATGCAGCTTGAAGGTTTTATGCAGCAGAAGGCACCACTCTCGGCTCAGCTGACACTCTATGAGGCTGTCGCCGCGGATGGTAATTTCGTCTATGATAACCATGAACAATACTCCATCACATGGACGCCTATGTGGAAGTCACCTGTTGTTACGGCAGGTGACGACGGCACCTACAAGTTGAATGCCATCGATGATCCCAACCTGGCAAACTACTTCTCGGGTGAACTTTATCTGAAGCTGGACTTCGACGAGACACTTGGCGTAACCCAGTTGAAATTTAACTATACCAATTACCCCTCATTTGGCTATGCCTTCGAGTTAAGTTTATGGAGCACGGCTGGTGCGCAGATAGACTTGTTCAACGCCAAGATGCAGGCGATGGGGCGTGCCAACTGTACTTCTGGTACCACAGAACTGAGCTGCAATAACTGGGCATCGGCCGAAAAGGCAGTTTCTGTGGGCAATTACTGCGCCAATACCACGTATCAGAGCCTGTACTATAAAAAGGATAACGATAACGTAATGCTCACACTTGGCGACATTAATCCGGATAGTAGCTATGGTAAGGCCTTGAATGGCCGTCAGATACCGATGGTGGCAGCTCCTGGTACTAACATCACCAGTGCCGTCAGTCAATTTGGCATTATCGACTATCAGACTGGCAAGGAAAGGCCCTATCGCAAGGACATGACCTGGCAGGATGGTTTATACGACTGCCAAACTGGTACATCGATGTCATCGCCCGCCGTAGCTGGCGTTATTGCCCTGTGGCTGCAGGCCGATCCCACGCTGTCGCCTGACGATTTGGAGACCATCCTGAAGGAAACCTGTCGTACTGATGACTTTACGAAGGCAAATCCTCAGCGCTTCGGCTACGGAAAGGTGGACGCCAAGCGTGGCTTGGAGCGGGTGCTGGAGCGTAAGGCCGCAGCCATTCGTTCACTTCACACGCCAACCTCCGCTGAAGCGACATTCTACGATCTTCAGGGCCGCAAGCTCACCAAGAGGCCTACAACAAAGGGACTGTATATCAATAATGGTCGTAAAGTCCTTGTCAAGTAGTAGACAGAACCTATAATGCTTGTTTGAGTTTGGCACTTTTACAAGCAAAATTCATACCGTTGGGGGTGTCACTTGTGTTGGCACTCCCTGTTTTGTTTGTTAACAATCTATAAAGCTGTGCACGAAAACAGAGATATTCTGAACAATTTTATTACCTTTGCAGCCGAAATTTTTAAGATGTTTTTAGGATATGAACAAATTTCAAGCAATGATGGTCGGCCTGATGCTGACCGCAACGGTAAGCACAGCCCATGCAGGCGGCATTCTTACCAACACCAACCAGAGTATTGATTTTTTAAGGAATCCCGCGCGCGATGCAGCCATTGGCCTTGATGGCGTGTATTCGAATCCTGCCGGCGTCGCTTTTATGCCCGAGGGTTTCCACTTAGGATTCAACTGGCAGTACGCCCATCAGACGCGTACCATCAACTCTACCAGTCCTTACTTCGCACTTGGCCGTAAGAACAACGGCCAGACCATGAAGACGTTTGAAGGCGTGGCCGATGCTCCCTTCCTTCCTTCGCTGCAGGGTGCCTATAATACAGGCGACTGGAGCATTCAGTTCAACCTCTCGGTGCCTGGCGGTGGTGGTAGCTGTGAGTTTGCCGACGGTCTCGGCTCGTTCGAGAATGTGGTGGGTAATATTGCCAACCAGCTGAAGCCTTTCGGTGCGAAGGGCTACGATATGGATGGCTACATGCAGGGCCGTAACTATTACTTCGGATTCCAATTAGGTACAGCCTATAAGATAAACGAGAATCTGGCTGTCTATGGTGGTTTGCGCCTGCTTTATGGTACAGCCACCTATAAGGCCAAGATCAGCAACATCATGGTAAATGTGGGTGAGGACCGTTACATGAACTTCGGCAGTTTCCTGCAGGCAGTAGCCACCACCGTTGATAACAATCTTGACATGGTAAACGACGGAATGGCCCAGTATGAAGCCGCCGGAGCCACGTCGCTGCCCCAGTATGCCGAGCTGACAGCTACAAAGGATCAGCTGGAAGGTGCCAAGCAAAGCATCAACTCGCTGCAGAAATACTCGCAGGGTGTCAACTTGCTGTGTAACCAGTCGAGCGTGGGTATTGCCCCCATTGTCGGCGTAGATTATAAGATCGGTAACTTTAATTTCGCAGCCAAGTACGAGTTCAAGACGCAGATTCGCATGAAGAATGAGTCGACCGTGAATGAAGCCAGCGAGATTGATGCCGTCAACAAATACAAGGACAGCGAGGAGGTGAATGAGGATATGCCCGCCCTGTTGGCCGTCGGTGCCCAATGGTCACCTGTCAATGAGGTGCGTCTCAATGCCGGTTGGCACTACTATTTCGACAAACAGGCCGACTGGTATGCCAATGCTCAAGACAAACTTAGCCATAACTCTAATGAGTTCCTGGCAGGTGCCGAGTGGGATGTTACTGAAAAGCTGACGATCTCGGCTGGTGGACAACTGACCCGCTACGGACTGACCGACGAGTATATGAACGATATATCATTCGTAGTGAACAGCTACAGCCTCGGTTTCGGTTTCAATTACAAGGCCACAGACAAGCTGACACTCAAGGCTGGCTATTTCCAGACGATGTATGATACTTATGATCGTGTCACCTCTCGGCAGCCTCTTGTCAGCGACTCTTTCACCCGTACCAACCGCGTTATCGGTATTGGTTGCCAAGTTGATTTGTAAGGAATTGTTCCATTTTAGCAGATTTATAGCCAAAGATTCGGCCAAAAAGATATTTTTTTGTATCTTTGCAGCCGAATTCATTTAATATCAAACGACCATGACCAAGAAATTATTTCTCCTGATGACAGTTGCATGCTTTGCGCTGACGGTGCAAGCTGGTGGTCTGATGACCAACACCAACTATCACGTTGCCTTCGATCGCATGATGGCTCGCGGTGCCTCGATGGAAATCGATGCAGCCTACTCGAACCCTGCCGGACTGGCATGGGGCTATGACGGATTCCAGATGTCGCTCGACTTCCAGAAACCCTGGCAGGATCGCGACATTGAGTGTAATGGTGTGAAATACCCTGGAAAGGCTTCAGCTCCTATCGTTCCGGCATTGTTTGCCTCATACAAGAAAGACCGCTGGGCTGTTTCCACAATGATTGGCATCGTGGGTAGCGGTGGCTTCGTGAAATATGAGGAAGGTGTGCCCATGTTCAGCGTACCCATCGGTGCCATGCTGGCCCAGAATCCGGCTGCCGCGGGCTACACGTTAGACACGGAGATGAAGGGAAAGCAGTATATCTACGGCGGACAGCTGAACTTCACCTACAAGGTGACTGACTTCCTGTCGGCAGCTGTTGGCATGCGTGCCAACTACTACGACGGCTACTACCGCGGCCATCTCGTGGCCAAATTACCAGACTACAGCTCTGTATGGCCGGGCAACCTCGTCAACCTGCAGTTAGACTGCGACCAGACGGGCTGGGGCTTTGCGCCCATCGTGAGCCTTGATTTCCACCACGGGCCTCTCACATTGGCCGTCCGCTATGAGTTCCGCACGAAGATACAGACCGAGAACGACACGAAGGAGCTCATCATAGGTACCATGGGACAGGACACTGATGTGAAAGCTTTGGCAGGGAAGTTGGGTAATACCGCTACTGTGGCTGCCCTGTCGCAGACGGAACTGGGTAAAATGGCTCAGAAAGTGAAAAGCTATCTGCCTGAAGAGACGACTCGCTACGACATGCCTTCGTTGCTTTCAGTGGCTCTGGGTTACGAGATTACACCGAAGCTGCGTGCTACGGGCGAATTTCATTTCTTCGATGATAAGAATGCCAAGATGGCTGATAATCGTCAGGACGAGCTGACTCATGGAACCTATGAGGTGCTGTTGGGAGCCGAGTACGACATCAACGACAAGTTCACCGTCAGCCTTGGCGGTCAGCGTACCGACTACGGTCTGTCAGACAACTATCAGCAGGATACTTCGTTTGCCTGCGACAGCTATAGCATAGGTCTTGGCGGCGCATGGAACATCAATGAGAAGATCCGTCTGAATGCCGGCTACTTCATCTCTATCTATAGTGACTATACGAAGACATCAACCATTGGTCAGGAGACATTCTCCCGTACCAACAACGTCATCGGCTTGGGTATCGACTATAAGTTCTAAAGGGGATCCACGTCGTAATAGACTTGGAGAGAGGCATAGCGCTTGTCTTGTAGCATCTGCTGCTGGGCAAGCGCTAAATATTTGCGTACCTCGGCCATGTTAAGCTGAGGCTCCAGCTTCAGGACGAGCTTGCGAATGCTGAGTGACTTGACACGTGAGATGCCTGGCTTGTCGGGGCCGAGCACACGTCCGCCGAACCACTGGCGCAGCCGGAATCCCAACTCCTGAGCTGCCACCTCGGTCAACTGTTCGTTGCGGTGCTTCAGGTAGACGTCGATCAAGCGATAGAACGGAGGATAGTGGAAATGCTGTCGCTCGGCACATAGTGAGTGGTAAAGGGCGGGATAGTCGCCACGTACCACATATTGTATAATCGGTAGATGAGGCTGACGCGTCTGTAGGATAACGAGGCCGCGACGCCCCTTGCGACCAGCACGTCCGCTGACCTGCGACATCATCATATAAGCATGCTCGAAGGCCCGGAAGTCGGGGTAGTTAAGCATGGTATCGGCATTCAAAATGCCGACCACACTAACCTTGTCGAAGTCGAGCCCCTTGGAAATCATCTGTGTACCGATGAGCAAGTTGGTACGGCCTGAGCCGAAATCACTGATGAGCCGTTCGTAGGCATTGCGGGTTCGGGTGGTGTCGAGGTCCATACGACTGATACGTGCCTCAGGGAATATGTCACGCACGTCGGCCTCAATCTTTTCTGTGCCGTAGCCACGTGTCTGCAACTCCGTTCCTCCGCAGGCAGGACATTCCACAGGCACCTGATAGACAGCACCGCAGTAGTGGCACACCAGCTGATTCATCTGACGGTGGAACGTCAGCGAGACATCGCAATTCTGGCAGTGGGGCACCCATCCACAATGCTTGCACTCAATCATTGGCGCATAACCACGACGGTTTTGGAACAGGATAGCTTGTTCGCCACGCTCCAAAGCTTCTCGTACACGTGCTAATAAAAGTGGTGAGAATGGACCGCTCATCATTTTGCGGTGTTGCAGGTCCTTAGTGTCGACTACTTGTATCTCGGGTAGTTCGATGCCTGCGTGGCGCTGAGTGAGCTGTACATAGCCGTACTTTCCCGTCATGGCATTGTGGTATGACTCCATCGAGGGGGTAGCGGTGCCAAGGAGAACACGGGCCCCAAGCATGATGGCAGCGCTCCGTGCATGATAGCGGGGCATAGGGTCCTGTTGCTTGAAACTTGTCTCGTGTTCCTCGTCAATGATGATGAGGCCAAGGTTCTGGAAGGGCAGGAAAACCGCGGAGCGAGCACCGAGGATAACGTCGTAGGGATGGCCTGAGAGTTGCTTCTGCCATATTTCTACGCGCTCCGCATCGCTATATTTGGAATGGTAGATGCCTAAGCGATCGCCGAAGACACGACGCAGACGGTCCATCATCTGGACGGTCAGGGCTATCTCGGGCAATAGGTAGAGTACCTGCCGATGCTGTTCTATCTCACGCTGGATGAGGTGGATATAGATTTCGGTCTTGCCGCTGGAGGTGACGCCGTGAAGCAGTGTGACCTGCTTCTTCATCATCGACAGCAATATCTGATTGTAGGCTGTCTCCTGGGCTTCGCTTAGCTTCTTGATGAGTTCTGGGTGAGGTTCGCCGCCGTGGTTCAGCCGTCCCACCTCCACTTCATAGGTTTCGAGCATGCCCCGTTTGATGAGCAGACTGACGGTCTGGAGGGTGGCGTGGGAGGCGTTCATCAGCTCCTCACGTGTTACTTCTGCGGGATTTTCAGGGTTAACGTCGGCTCCAGACAAAGCCAAGAATTCTATGAAGCAGTCCAGTTGTTTCTGTGCCCGCTTCAGCATGTTGAGTGCAATGTGGAGTGACTGTTCACTTCGGAACTGCGTTGTAAGGCGGATGTAAGTTTCTGTTTTCGGACGGTAGCCATCTTCAGCTTTTAGCCCGGCAGGCAGTGCTGCCTTGTAGACCTCGCCGATGGGCGACATGTAGTAGTCGGCTATCCACTGCCACAGCCGATACTGCTCAGGAAGCAATATCGGCTGTGTATCAATAGATTGTAATATATCCTTTACCTCGTAGCCCTCAGGCTTGTTGTCGTGTAACTGTGCAATGATTCCAATGTATTGCTTATTGCGTCCAAAGGGTACCAGTACGCGGCATCCCGGCTTTACCGTCTCTGTCCACTGTGGAGGAATGGAGTAGGTAAAGGTGCCGTCGAGCGGCAGAGGGAGTATGACATCGGCAAACAAGGCTTTCGAAGTGAAAAAGAGCTGTTAATGACGCTGGCGGCGTACAGATACGCGGGCTGCCGAGCTGGAGACACTTGACGACGATGACTTTGTACGGCGACTGGCTTTCTCTGTCTTGGTCTTTGCCTTACGTTCCTTCTTAGCCGCTGCTTTTACGTTGGCAGGGTGGGCATCGGCAATGCTGTCAAGTGAGTCTCTCTTGAGCTTGTCGCCGAAGATGTTGTTCTTGAAAGCTTCCAATTCTGCCTCAATGCGTTGCTGCTCCTTGGTGTATTTGGCTGTATCACCACCGGCAATCTGGGCCAGTGTCTTGCCCAGCATGTTGTTGGTCTTGTAGATCTTTCCTTGATACTTGTTCAGTGTGAAATAGTCGTCCATCGACATGACGGCAGCATTGTTGACGTTCGATGTCATGATGGTCTGACGGCTGAGATAGGGCTCCAGGTCAGCGTATCTCACCCAGAAGAGCGGATATTGTGTGGCCTCGCCGCCAAAGTCGTCTTCACGCATCATAATGGGACAGAGTGCCAATGGCTTAATGTGGAATGTGGCATTGCTCTGATCATAATAGGCGCTTTCCTTCAAATAATACTTCATCACCTCGGCCGAAGGGATGTCGCTGTTGTCGACCTTCAGCTTACCGTCCTGCTCCTCATAGAAGATGTGACGGTCATCGAGCACGGTCTTTACCTTAATCTTTGCAGCATCCGAAAAGTCGTCGTTGCCGTCGTTGGCCACACTATATTCATAGATAGGGATATAGTTGTTTAAGGCCAGCTTAAAGATGTAGGTAAACAGATTCATCTGCTTGCCCTGTGGCTGTACAGGATAGTAGAGACCAGCATTGGCATCGTCATTGAGGTCAATCTCGCGATAGATGTCGCGGCGCCACACTACGTCCTCGGGCATGTCGAGAGCTACGGGGTAGCTGATTTGCATGCGGCGTGTCATGTTGCTCGACGATGTTGTCTGCTGCTTTTGCTGCTGCTGTACCTGCTTCGTCTGCTGTACGCGGCTCTTCTTGGGCTGGGCCATGGAAGTGAAGAGTGAAGAGTGAAGAGTGAAGAATAATATCAGCACTCCAAACTTCCACCATACACTATTACTATTTTTAATTCTCTTTGTATTCATAAATCTCTAATTGTTATTATATGCGGTAGCAAATTCTTCACTCTTCACTAATCACTCTTCACTTTACAATAATTTCCATTGGATTCTGTAGGGTACGCTGGATGCCGTCGGGACCGATGGCTGTCACACGCGAGATGTAGAAACGGCGGTTGCGGGCCAGTTTACGGAATGTGTCTTTCTGGCGATCGCTGAACTGGGCACCGTTGCTGGCCATCGGCACAGCGTTACCCATGTTGTCGAAGAACACCGTTTCGAACGATACCACCTTAAAGGCAATGTCGAGAATACCGTCGTCGATGGCGGCACCAATACCCTCGATGCCCATCAGGCTTCCCTTGGCCAGGCCGCCGCCCTTGAATCGGTTGGGGTTACCCTGCTCGTCCTTCATAGCGATGAACGGCGTGGGATCGGGCAGCTTGCGTACACGGAAGGTGAACTGTCCCATCTGCTGAGGACGGCCCGTATTGGTTGAGGTGACGGTGATAATGGCATTCTCGCCAACCTTCGTCGGACGGGCAATATACTTACCAGGACCTACGGGCTGCAAGGTGCCACCCGTCATCGTAGCCTGGATTTTGTTCAGGGGTACACCAGGCACTGAAACGCTGATGGGGTTAGAATAGCCAGCGTAGAGCATGTTCATGAGATCAGCCGATACGGTGGCCGAGGGATCGACAACGGTGTACTTCTGTGAGAAGTCGCGGCGTACCTTGTCGCCGTTGCCATTGACAGTTTCAATGTATCCTGCCAGCGTGAAGTCACCTGTTGAGCCGCAGATACGCTCATAGAGGTTGTCGCGCAGGGTTACCTTTTGATTACCGATGTAGATGTCAGGCACCATCGTCGTATCAACGGCAGCCATGACGATACGTGCCGAGAATTTATCACCACGCACGATGGTCTGGGAGTTGGGAATAACGAAGGCGTTTAGCTCGTTTACGCGAATATCCTTTACGTCTATATTGGCCACTAACTTATGTAGTACCTCGCCCTCGGCATAGCGGATATCGCTCTGAATCTTCGACAACAGGGTGACGGCAGCAGCCACGGGCATGTCCTCGAACATATACTCTTGCCAATTCTTTCCCAGTGTACGTGCCCCCTCAGGAATGACTGTCGATAAGTTACCGCTGATGATTTGCTGCTTATTCATGTCGGGTGTCATGCCAACGATGCGCTTGCGGAACGAATTAATGGCGTTATACAATTCCTTGCCTCTGCCGCGTCCAGGTGCTAACATTACCTGATTAGCGGCCTCCAGGTCTTCCTTGTTACGGATATTCGCCACGTCACCGTCCTTGCCGTCGGCCTCCAGCACAATGGCGGTCTTCAGTTCGGTAATGAAGTTATAGAGCGAGTCGCTCATGCGCTTTACCTCCTGCGACTTGGTGAACCACTCCTTTACCTTGGCAGGGTTCAGTCGCATCTGCATCTCCAAATCGTCGTAGATGACCTTATTCTCCTTCTCCGTGCTTGAGGTTGTACGGTTCAGGCTATCCTCCACGACCGAGAAGCCGTTGAGCACCTCGTTCGAGACGTTCAGCGCAAGCATGGCCATCAAGACGACATACATCAGGTTGATCATCTTCTGGCGCGGAGATACCGGTCTTTTCTTTATTGCCATAGCTTTCTTTTGGTCTTATGGGACTTATGTGGCCTACAGGGAAGGTGCCTTTGGCATATTCACCGTCATAGCCTCGATCATGCGGGTGTAAATCTGATTCAGCTCGGCTATCTGGTCGGCCATCTTACGCGTCTGTTCGTTAATCTCATCGATGGTGCCTATCTGTGCACTGGCACCCTTCAATTGCATCTCATAGATCTTGCAGATACCGGTCAGCGTACGGTTCAGGTTCTCCATCTCCTCACTGTCACGTGTCAGGCGCTCGCTCTGCTCTGATACCTTATGTAGCATCTCCGTCAGGTTCTTCAGCTCGTCGACATAGTTAGAGGTAGCTTCTTCCAGTTCTGGGTTGACAGATGGCACTGGCGATGCCACTGTTCCGCCTGCCATCGTTGTGACTGACGATGACACGGCAGCTATAGCCTCGGTATCGACGGTAGCCTGCTCGGCTCCATCGGCTAAGGCAGCAATCTGTCCGCCGTCTTGTGGTGCGCCGGCAACACCACCGCCACCGATAATGACGGTGCCTCCACCGCCGATAACACCACCGCCAATGACGCCACCGCCGCCAATAACGGCTGGTCCTTGATAAGAAGATCCTTCCAGACTTTCCTGTTTCTCTATACCTTCAGGAACTTCCGTACTGCCAGGAACACCTGCAATAATGGCACTTTCGCCCACATGTGTTGCCAAGTCCATGCCGTCGGCTGTCTTGTCAAACGGACGGTCGAAGGCAGCAATGAAGAACACGACTACCTCAGTTCCCATGCCGAGGAACAGCATGAAGTTGGCTCCTGGCAGGTGGGTCAGCTTGAAGAGCGTACCAAGAATCACGATGGATGCACCCCAGCTGTAGGCATAGTTCATGAACGTCTGGCCTGGCACGCTGTCGAGCCACTTCTGCAGACGATAGATGATATTGAATTTACTGTACTGTGTCATGTTACTATTTTTCTTTTAATGAATGGTTGTACCACCAAAGTTGTGGCGAACCTCGCTGCTATGTTTTATTTTTTTTTAGATGTCTTGCCGGGTCTTGTCTTCTCACTGACCGTGTTTGCCAAGCTGCGCACACAGCGGAAACCGATATAGCTTCGGGGCTGGTTTTGGAACTCACTGGAACGCCAGGCTGAACGGATGTACGACTCAGGGTCTTTCCACGAGCCGCCACGAACAGACTTCTTCTTAAGTCTGTAGGGGTCTTCCTTAGCGGCGTTGTACTTCAGCTGGGGGTTCACGTCGTTCATGGCATCGACACCAGCCTCGGTAAAGATGGTCGAAGTCCATTCGGCTACGTTGCCAGCCATGTCGTACAGCCCATTGGAGTTGGCACTGTAGATGCCTACCTTTGATGTAATTAAATTACCGTCCTTGGTGTAGTTACCGTCATCGGGTTTGAAGTTGGCGTAGAAGCAGCCCTTTCCGTTGGCCACATCCTCATTTTCCCAGGGGAATTCCGTGCCGTCTTTTCCACGGGCGGCATACTCCCATTCTGCCTCAGTCGGCAGACGATAGCGCTGTACGAAGCGGGCGGCAGGACCAAGTCCCTTCAGAAGGTATTCCGTGCGCCATGCACAGAAGGCATTGGCCTGCTCCCAAGTCACACCTACTACGGGGTAGTCATTGTAGGAAGAGTTTGAGAAGTAGTTACGCATGTATACCTCGTTGTCGGCATTGGGGAAGTCATTCACCCAGCATGTCGTGTCGGGGTATATATTAATAATGTACGTATTCAGGAAGTCCCACGGACCGCTCAGTTCGCGGTTCAGCGTCTCGCGTATGATCTTGCCCTCGTCGTTGATATAGGCGGTATCTTTCGATATCCACACCTTCTCGTTCTCGTCGACGGGAATGTCGGTATTCAGGTTACGCTCTTCCGGGTTCAGACGATTGCGGCGCAGGGCGGCTGTGGTGTAGTCGTAGATTTCGTATTTGTAGTTCATCTGCGAGGCGTCCAGCATCTTCTCGCCAGTAACGGGGTTGGTCACATACAGACTCTCGATGGCACGCAGTTCGTCTTCATTAGGCTTGCGTGGCAGCGCTTTCTTCCAGTTCAGATGGGGCTTGATAGGCTCGCCATTCTTGTCCTCTTCAATCTTATAGGTCTCGTCGCCACCATAGTTGGGGTCGGCCAGACGTTCACGAAGAATACTGTCGCGCACGTAGTTCACAAACTGCCGGTATTCTGAGTTGGTAATTTCAGTGTCGTCAATCCAGAAACCGTCAACAGAGATGTCCCTCACTGGCGTCTGCTTGCCCCAAAGGGAGTCTTGCTGTTCAAGTCCCATCTTCAGGTGTCCACGCTTCACGAGTACCATGCCGTAAGGTGCAGGCTCTGAGAAGGCACGGCCGCCCGAACCCGTCAGTTCGCCACCGTTGCCTGATGCCACCTTGCTGCCGAAACAGCTTGTCAGCATCAGCACCGCCATGGCGCAAAATCCTATTGTTAGTCTTTTCATATCGTTGTTATAATAGTCTTACTGATTGATGTCTGTTCCTTCCTTTTTTGCCAAGGTCAATGTCCGTCTGGTAGCCTACGAACAGTTCATGGCTTCCGTTGCCAAGACTGATAGCGCCTGTGTAAGCTTCGTAGCTGTATCCCACGAGCACGCCGTGGAAGTGGCCGCCTATCAGTACTGTGACCGAGTTCGTGGGGCTGTAGGATAGACCGGCATACATCACACGCTTTTCGTGGGTGTACTTCAGCCGCGCCGTTATGTCACCACGGTAGGCCACTCCGTCAGTGCGTCCTAAAACCGACGTCTGTACCATAAGAAACGGGTTTCTGAGCTGAATATTGTATCCGCCTGTAAAATAATAACTGCGGCTTATCTCCAGTTCGTTGGTTTCTCCCAGGTCTACCGTAGGAGCTGTGACATGCTGGGATGATAGTCCTAAGTACCATTTGCGATGCTGGTAATACAGGCCGCCACTCAGGTCAAGTCCAGTACCGGTTACCGATGCTTTTGCAAACACCAGGTCTTCAGGATTCTCAAGATCAACTTTCGATCCGTCGAAACTCTCACTCAGTAACCCAGCCTGCAAACCAATGCTCAGAGTGCCGCCTGCAAGCCTTTGCTTATAGGCATATTGCAGCCCTAACTTCTTGTGAGAGAACAAACCGATGTCATCGTTCATTATCTGAAGTCCCACGCCGTGGATGGTCTTTCCTAAGCTGAATGGCATATCACCTGCTAAATACATTGTCCTCGGGTTGTTCTCAAATCCCGTCAGGGTCATATTGTAGGCACCCGTCACGTTCAGCTTTGGCTCTTTTCCGGCTGCGGCCGGGTTAAACGACGTCTCCATCGCCCAGTAGTGACTGAACGAGGGGTCGTACTGACCACGTGCCACAGACACGGCAAGAAGTGCGACCAGAAATGCTATGTTACGCTTTAACACGTAATATATAACGTTTTTTTTTTTGTTTTATTGCAATTAATTCGTATCTTTGCACCCAATAGTACGAAACAACTGACGTAAAACAATGAAGAAAACAAGGATTATTACAGTATGTATTGCCTGCGTTGCAAATGTGGTAGTAGCGCAGAACGTCGTCAAACCCGCCATCCCACGCGATGCCGCGCTGGAGGCGAAAGTTGAGAAAACACTTGCCGCCATGACGCTCGATGAGAAGATTGGCCAGATGCTCGAATTGAACCTCGACGTGATGGGCAAGATGACAGTAGAGAATGCCAAGGTGGATCGCGAAAAGGTACGGTCCGTACTACAACAGTATGGCAGATCCCAGGAAGAGGTAAATGCTATGCTGAAGATGACCGATCAGGAGATTATCGACAAGTTGGGCAACTTTCCAGTTGACATCTATCAGGGTGAGACCAAGCGTTTCTGGAAACTCAACGAGACCATGCTTGACACGCTGATATCCAAGTGGAAGGTGGGCTCCATACTGAATGCACCAGGTACTCGTGCACCAAGCATGGAGCAGTGGCAAGAGTGGATACAACTCATCCAGAAGAAGTCGATGAAATATTTGGGCATACCTGATATCTATGGCCTGGACCATAATCATGGCGTAACCTATACTCAGGGCGGTACGCTGTTTCCTCAGCCTATCAACATAGGTGCATCATTTAATACGGAACTGGCTCGCATTGGTGCCGAAATAACTGCCTATGAGAGTCGTGCAGCCAATTGCCCTTGGGTCTATAACCCAGTAGTCGACCTGAGCCGAGATCCACGATGGCCTCGTGTCTATGAGAGTTTCGGTGAGGATGCAGTCGTCAACTCGAAAATGGTTGTGGCAGAAATCAAGGGGTATCAGGGCGATGACCCCAACCACATCGACCAATATCATGTAGGAACCAGTACCAAGCACTATTTTGCCTACGGTGCTCCTTGGACTGGTAAGGATCGTACACCAGCTTACCTGTCGCCACAGATGATTCGTGAAAAGTATTTTGAGCCTTTCAGGCAGGCAGCCCTTGCTGGCACTCTGACCATGATGGTCAATTCGGCTTCCATCAACGGGGTACCAGTCCATGCCTCTTACGAATATCTCACCAAATGGCTGAAGGAAGACCTCCAGTGGGATGGATTCCTGGTCACCGACTGGGCCGACATTAACAACCTGTTCTCGCGTGAAAAAGTGGCTAAGGACAAGAAAGACGCCATTCGCATAGCCATCAATGCCGGCATCGACATGTCGATGGATCCATACAGTGTCGAGTTCTGTATACTACTAAAGGAACTGGTTCAGGAGGGAAAGGTGACGATGGCGCGTATCGACGATGCCGTTCGTCGTATCCTGCGTGCCAAGTATCGTCTTGGACTCTTCGATAAGCCCAACACCGGTGGCAAAGGCTACGAGAAATTCGGCTCCGACGAGTTCGCACAAAAGGCCTTACAGGCAGCAGAGGAATCAATGGTTCTACTCAAAAACGAAAACGACATCCTGCCTCTTAAGGCGGCTGGGAAGTCTATCCTGCTCACTGGCCCCAATGCCAATCAGATGCGTTGTCTCCATGGGGGGTGGAGCTACACTTGGCAAGGCTCAAAGGCAGAAGACCTCGCAGAGAAATACAATACCATCTACGAGGCGTTCTGTAACAAATACGGTAAGGAGAACATTATTCTCGAACAGGGTGTTACCTATAATGAGAACGGCGCTTACTACGATGAGAACGAACCTCAGATCCAGAAGGCCGTTGATGCTGCCGCTAACGTCGACGTGATCATCGCCTGTATTGGCGAGAATTCCTATACTGAGACACCAGGTAACTTGACCGATCTCTGGTTGTCCAAAAACCAGCGTGACCTCGTCAAGGCGCTTGCCAAGACGGGGAAACCCATCATTCTGATACTTAACGAAGGCCGTCCTCGCCTCATAGCTGACATCGAGCCGTTGGCCAAGGCGGTGGTTGATATTCTCATTCCAGGTAACTATGGTGGTGACGCACTGGTTAATCTCCTTGCTGGCGATGCTAATTTCTCCGCAAAGCTGCCCTATACATATCCTCGTGAGATTAACTCACTTCACACTTACGACTACAAAGTGTCCGAGGAAGTAGGCACCATGGCTGGAGCCTATGATTATGACGCCAAGGTCAGCCTGCAATGGCCCTTTGGCTACGGACTGTCGTACACCAACTTCGAATATTCCGACCTCCGTGTCGACAAGCAGCAGTTCACACCCGATGACGTACTCACTATCAGCGTCAACGTTCGCAATAGTGGAAGCCGTGCTGGCAAGGAGCCCGTACTCCTCTATTCTAGCGATCTTCTCGCCTCTATCGTGCCCGACAACCGCCGACTGCGTGACTTTACCAAGATCAGCCTCCAGCCTGGTGAACAGCAGACCGTCACCTTCCGCTTGCCTGCCAATCAGTTGGCCTTTGTCGATGCTGACTGCCACTGGCGGCTCGAAGAGGGCGACTTCATCCTCCGTGTCGGTCGACTGTCACAGACCGTTACCTGTACCAAATCTAAAATCTGGTCTACTCCTAACATGTAATGGATTCACTATAATCATTCTTATCGCTGCTTCTCGGATTCTTGTCTCGGAGGCAGCGATAATTGTAGTGATTTGTTAATAATACATAATTCTTGGTATAATTTTAGTACTTTGTATTGCAAGGTACTTAAATTTTACCTATCTTTGCAGCCGTAAACATGATCCTTCTTACTATGTTCCTCTTCCGGAGGGGGGACGTGAAAGGGCAAAAAGTAGTAAACATGAACATCGAGAATGCAAAGTCACAAATGCGGAAAGGAATGCTGGAGTATTGCGTATTGCTGCTACTGGAGCATCGTCCATCGTATGCTAGTGACATTATCCAACAGCTGAAGCAGGCCGAGCTGCTCGTGGTGGAGGGAACACTCTACCCGCTGCTGACGCGCCTGAAAAACGATGGACTGCTGCAATACCAATGGCAGGAGTCGACGCAGGGGCCACCCCGCAAGTACTATGCCCTCAGTCCTGAGGGGGAACAATTTCTGGAAGGACTCGACACGGCCTGGACGGAACTCTCAAACACCATTAATTATCTTAAAACCATCACTCCCAAACTATTAGAAACAAAATGAAGAAGAATATTACCATTAACCTGTGTGGGCGCCTGTTCCAGATTGACGAGGATGCCTACGAGCTGTTGCAGCAGTATATCGAGTCGCTTCGTACCTCCTTCGTCAAGCAGGAGGGTGGCGAGGAAATAGCCGACGACATTGAGGCCCGCGTTGCAGAACTGTTTGACGAACTGCGTCAGCAAGGCATCGAGGCCATCACTATCGAGCATGTGAAGAATATCATCACCCGCATTGGCAGGCCCGAAGAATTGGCTGGCGAGGAGGATGAAACGCAGAGTAATAATAAGGAAGGTCACCGCTACGACTCGTTCCGTTCGGCTGCCAACGGTTTTCGTGAGAATGTACGCGCAAGGACCAAGGGTAAGCGTCTCTACCGTAACCCCAATGACAAAATGCTGGCGGGTGTACTCTCCGGCTTTGCCACCTATACTGGGTCGGATGTCACCTGGTGGCGCATCGGCTATGCACTGCTGTTCCTGGGCTCCAACTTCTTCTTGTTCCCATTGTTCAAGTTGTTCCATTTGGGTGGCTTCTTCTTCTCCGTCAACCTGAGTTTCATCATCTTCTATATCGTGCTGGCCATTGCTATGCCTGAGGCCAAGAAGCCTAAAGAGATGTTGGAGATGGAGGGCAAAGATGTGACACCGCAGAACCTGGCCGACGTCGTGGTGGAAGAAAAAGACAGAAAACAACCCAACCCCAAGGGCCATATGCGGGGTTGCTTCTCTGTGCTTTTGAAGATGCTGATGGGCATCTTTGTAGCCTTTGCTGCCGTTTTCGGACTGGTGTTGCTGGTATGCTTCCTACTCATAGTGGGCACGCTGATCTTCATTTTCATGGTGCCTGGAGAATTCCGGCACGGATTGCCCTTTGACCTGGGCTACCTAAACCTGGCAGAGACCGTCTATGTGCATCCCTGGGCTGTGGCCATCTTCATCGTCAGCCTGCTGTTGGCACTGTTTATCCCCATCTATGCCATTACCCACATGCTGCTCTCCAAGGCTGGCAAGGTGCAGGCTATGGGTACTGCTCAGCGCATCGGTTGGATTGTCATCTGGCTGGCTGCTCTGCTGGCCATCTTCCCTAGCATCGGTGTCATCCAGAGCTTCAACAACTGGCATCGTCAGGAAGCGATGGCCGAAGAGCGGGACTGGATGACTGATGTGGCCCGCAACTATCTGAATGAGCACCAAATGTGGATAGAAAAACGTCACCACTGCTATGCCAACTTCGTGAAGAACGGCGAGTACTTTACAGGCGATTCCACGGTTAACTATATCGACGTGGAGATGTGGGGACCTGAAGACAGTCGGTATATGCAACTGACCTCGTTGGAAGAGGAGGTCGATTCCGGCACCTATCGTATCAGCTGCAACGCTCGTGCCGACGGTAGTGGCGTGTGTCTCTTTGCTACAGCCTTCGATAATGCCTTAAAGTCCACAATAATGGTACCCGCTTATGGCAAAGAGGGCGGCTTAGGCAATGGCTGGCAAACCGTTATGCTGGATATCGATATTTACGGCCCCACTACGCTTCGCTACGGCATCAGCACCTACCCTGTGTTTACAGAAGTGCCATGCCATGCCAAGTGGTTCTCCGCGGCTGACTTCAAGATGGTAAAGGTGGAAGAATAAATACTTTTGTGATAAAATGAAATCGATTATCATTACCAATCTGCTTGCCCTTGTTTCAATCGTTGGGCAGGCACAGACACAGGTTGTATGGGAGCAGCCATCGGCCTTTATGGGAGAATACTACTCCGAGTTTGACATCACTAAGGTAGAGCTGAAGTCGACGGAGACCGTGATACACGTCACGGCCAACTACAGACCCGGCAATTGGATTCGCTTTGCCAAAGAGTCGTTCTTGCAGACACCCGACGGCAAGAAATACGCTTTTACGGGTGGCGTTAAGACCAACGAGAAGGAGAGCGACCTACAGCCCGACTCGCTCTTCTGGATGCCAGAAAGCGGCATAGCCCATCTGGCCCTGCACTTCAAGCCCGTACCCCTCGACACCAAGGAGCTGGACTTCATGGAGAGCTATAATGATGGAGATTTCAAGTTCTGGAACATCTGCGACAGCAAGACCAAACGGGAAGTGGTGATTCCTGACGAATGGAAGAATGTGCAGTACGCCAAGGACGAGACGCTGCCTGTTGCTAAAATAGATAAAGGTGTAGCTACCATCAAAGTGAAGATGCTGGGCTACAAGAAGGGCATGGGTCTGGAGTTCTTTGTGGGCACCTTTGTTCCTTTAGCCTCAAAAGAATGTTTCGACAAGACCTTCCGCTTTGCCGATGATGGCACGGTGAAGATAGAAGTTCCCCTGCGGCTGACGCGCGAGATAACTGTTGGCGTGCGTGGACTGGCTTTCGGCAACATCGTCATCGGCCCAGGACAGGAGACGGAGATACTGATGAAGATCTGTAGCGACAACAAGCCGTTCCTCGCCTTCAAGGGCTACATGGCCAAGACCAACATGGACCTGGTGAATGCGAAAAAAGCCAATGAAGCCGTCGATCTCGTC
>CADBHI010000035.1 GCA_902794405.1 uncultured Prevotellaceae bacterium | reverse complement strand
TGGAGCAGTTCAAGTTCCGCGATGCCCAGTTCGAGGCCATGAATCTGGCCCGTATCGGTAACCGCTACATTACTGAGTGCGAACCCTGGAAGGTATGGAAAACCGATCCTACACGTTGTGAGACTATCCTGAATATCTGCTTGCAGCTGACGGCTAACCTCGCCATCGCTTTCGAGCCGTTCCTGCCGTTCTCTTCGAAGAAACTGCGTGAGATGCTCAACATCGATTCGTTCGAGTGGGAGCAGTTGGGTAGCACAGACCTCCTGAAAGCTGGACACCAGTTAGGTGAGCCCGCCCTTCTCTTTGAGAAGATTGAGGACGAGGTCATCCAGAAGCAGCTCGACAAGCTTGAGGCCACTAAGAAGGCTAACGAAGCTGCTCAATACAAGGCAGCTCCCATTAAGGAAACCTGCTCGTTCGAGGACTTCGAGAAACTCGACATCCGCGTGGGCTTGGTGAAGGACTGCCAGAAGGTGAAGAAATCGAAGAAGCTCCTTCAGTTCACCATCGACGACGGTTCTGGTGTTGACCGTACCATCTGTTCTGGTATTGCTGCCTTCTATGAGAACCCAGAGGAACTCATTGGCAAGCGCATTCTCTTCGTGGCTAACTTTGCCCCAAGAACTATGATGGGTATCGAGAGCCAGGGTATGATTCTTTCAGCCGTGGATGCCGACGAAAGCCTTAGCGTGGTCACCACTACGAAGGACGTGAAGCCCGGCAGTCAGGTAGGATAACAACTTGAATAAACCAATAGACCTATGATAAACCTAAAACCTTTAAAAACGATAGTCACACTTCTGGCAGCAGGGGTGCTGACTATCATTCCTATGGAAGTATCGGCTGCCAATGAGACCATCAATGATCAGGTTGACAAGCAGAAAGAGTTGGACGACGGCGGCAGCGGTTTCTACCGTGCCATCGTTGTCAGTGAAAAGACGTTGCCACATTTCACTGTCTACCGTCCCCACAATGTGAAATACGCAGCCCGTCGTGAAGGCCCCTTGCCTATCTTTATCTGGTTCAATGGTGCCTGCTCAGGCGACAATACAGGTTACGAGCACATGCTCAACCATATTGCCTCTCATGGTTATGTGGTGGTTGCCATTGGTTCCTTCAGGATGCAGGGTAGTGATGATGGTGACAGTGGCTCTGACCAGAAGCAGTTCACTGAAGCTGTCAACTGGTTGATCAAGCAGGAGAAGCTGAAGACCAGCGACTACTACCACGCCATCGACGTGAAGAACATTGCGGTGTCAGGTCACTCCTGCGGAGGTGCCCAGGCCATTGCCAACTGTGCCAACTCACGTGTGAAGACGCTGCTGATCATGAACTCAGGTATGGGTAGTGGTGTAGTGATGGGAGGTGCTTCGCCACAGACGCTTAAGTCATTACACTGTCCGATTATCTACATGACAGGAGGTACTGGCGACGTGGCCTATGAGAATGCGAAGTACGACTTCAACAACAATGTGAAGAAGCCTGTGGTTTGGGCCGACCTGTCGAATGCCGGACACTATGGCAGCACTTACTGGGAGAAAAATGGTGGCCAGTATGGACAAATTGCCCTGAAATGGATTGACTGGCACCTGAAAGGCTATCAGCAGAACGCCCGCATCTTCCTGAAGCCCGATTTAAAAGGGTTTGACAGTCACTGGACTATCAAGAGCCGCAATTTCACTACAGCTGAGAAAACGGATTACGACGCCGCCTATGACGAGATTGAGACCGCTACCGATACAATCTTTGATCGTGCCGCTGCTGACGAAATCTTTGACTTTGGCGTCGACATTAGCTCGCTGACAACGCAGAAGGACAAGACCTACTATAATATGGAAGGTAAGAAAAAGACGTTGATGCCCATCCTGAAGGAGCTGGGTGTGAACAGCGTCAGGCTGCGTGTACTGGTCAGTCCCACGGGCGGTAACTACAATCTGGGCTACGCCAAGACTCTGGCAAATACGGCTAAAGGACAGGGTTTTAACATCATGCTCGACCTGCACTATTGCGACTGGTGGGGCGACTACGTGAAGCCTAAGAGCTGGAAGAATTACTCTTTGGAAAAGCTTGTCACCACCGTTCAGTCCCATACCACCAATGCTGTTAAGAGCCTTGATGGTACAGGCAAACTGCGCTGGGTGCAAATAGGCAATGAGGTGGACGATGGTTTCCTGTGGGAAGACGGACGCCTGGCAGCTAACTTCGTCAGTTTAGTCAATACGGCCTATGATGCCGTAAAGGCAGTAAACCCCGAAGTGAAGACTGTTATCCACGTGTCGGAGTGTGAGGATGCACAATGGCTTACCGACTATTTCGACAATCTTCAGGTGGCTGGTGCCAAATGGGATGCCATCGGTCTTTCTGTCCACGTCAAGCAATCGTCGCTGAAACCCAATGAGCTGATTGCCAAGGTGGTTGAGAATGTCAAGCTGCTGAAGGAGCGTTACAACAAGCCTGTGCTTGTAGTTGAGACAGGCTACTACAACGACCGCCCGTTGGAGGCAAACCAATGGCTTTGCAGCTTTGTGCAGCAGCTGATGGATGCTGGGGCAGCGGGACTCTACTACTGGGAGCCAGAGCAGATTGATGACTATGACCTCGGAGCATGGAACCCCCGAACCCGCAAACCCTCCATTGCCCTCGATGCCTTCTTAGGTGTACGCCATTCCGATGGGTCGGCCACCACTATCCGCAGTCAACAGGCAGAGGTGATGGGCGACGATGTGGAGTATTATACAATAGGTGGCGTTAAGATTTTCCAGCCACAGCAGGGCCTGAACATCATCCGCAAAAAGACGGGTGGCAACGTCAAGATCTATAAGGTAATCAAATAAGTGAATGCAAACGGCGAAGAGACTGTTTCCCTATGCCTGCCTATTGGCTGTAGCTGTTATCCTGGCAATAACAGAGGCCGATGTGCTGTATACGGCACAGGAACAGAACCTGTTTCTCCATACCCCGCTGTTCTTTGAACAACAGATGGTGAAGGCAGGCGGACTGCTGACGTGGGCAGGCTGCTATCTCACACAGTTCTTCTATTACCCCATGCTCGGAGTGGGAATACTGTGCCTGCTCTGGGCTTTGCTGATGTGGCTGCTTCATCGCACATTCAGGGTGTCTGACCAATGGCTGACGCTGGTGCCGATAGCCTGTCTGCTGCTGACCATCGTTACCTTAGGCTATTGGGTATACTACCTGAAACTGCCTGGAGCGCTGTTCGACGCTACTTTGGGAACTATCATAGCAGTCGCATTGACGTGGGTCTACCGAGTGTTGCCGGCCAAATACTACCTACGAACGCTGTTTGTTCCTTTGACAACCTGTGTGGCTTATCCGCTCTTTGGCTTCTATGGCCTGTGGGCAACGGCCTTGATGGCTCTGATGGCGTGGCGTATCGACAGTCGGCGTCTGACAGATTCGATAGTGGCATTACTCGCCATCATCGCTGTACCACTCTTCTGCTACCATTTCGTTTACCACCAGACCAACATCGTCAATATCTACTGGACGGCACTACCCGTCTTCAGCTATGGCGACCATCGGTTCTTTGCCTACTATCTGCCGTATATCGCCCTCGTGGGCAGTATCGGCTTGATGGTATGTCCCTTGCCCAACAAGCGCTGGCTGCGCACTACGGTCTTGGCTGTCACTTGCATTGCCGTTGGCGTCTTTTGGTATAAGGATGGCAACTTCCATCGTGAAGTGGCCATGAGCCGCAGCATCGACAAGCAAGACTGGGGACAGGTGCTTCGTACGGCCCAAAGCGCCAAGGGAACACCAACACGTGCCATGTGCCTGATGCGCAACCTGGCTCTCTTCCGTACTGGGCAGGTGGGCGACGAGATGGATCTGTATGTCAACGGCTCTGCCCTGCCCAATGCGCCCTTTCCTGTGAGGATGATCCACACCTTTGGCAAACGGCTTTATATGGAATATGGCATTCCCAATTACTGCTACCGCTGGTGCATAGAGGATGGCGTGGAATATGGCTGGACTGTCGAACGACTGCGACTGTTGATACTATGTTCAATTCTGAATAGCGAGTTCACTGCTGCCCAGCGTTATATCAACACCCTGAAGAAGACAGACTTCCACGACTCGTGGGCACGCCACTATGAGAGTATGCTCTATCATCCGCAGCTGATGGCCAACGACCCGGCCCTTAAGCCCATTCTGCCACTGCTGCGCGACGACAACTTCCTGACCAGTGACCAATCGCAATATGAGCACTTCATGATAGAACATATCCTGAGTTCTCCCTGCACCACCAGGGAACAGCAGGCGCTGACTCGTTTCACCGCACGTTACTACCAGCATAACCGATGCAAAATCATTGAGCCATGAAAAAGAGACTGCCATTACTCCTGATCGCCATACTCTCGCTGATGGCTTGCCAACAGGCACAGGTGCCTGCCAACTACCAGCAGGTTAAGAAAGAGGCTCCCATCTATCCTGACTACGCTGGCGTGACCATTCCTGTGAACATTGCACCACTCAACTTCGAACTGTTGGCCCCTGCCGACGAAGCTGTCACCCGTTTCACGGTGAAAGACCACGAACTGGTTTGCGGAGGCCTGAAGGTGCGCCCTGACCTCGACGAATGGAAGGAGCTGACAGCAGCGGCCATTGGCGACAGCATCTGTGTGGAAGTATTTGCAGAAAAGGATGGGCAGTGGGTACGCTTTAATCCTTATTTCATCCATGTGTCACCCGACAGTATCGATTCCTACTTAAGCTATCGCATGATTTCACCCTCATACGTGTCGTACGAGGAGCTGACCATCAACCAGCGTTGCCTGGAAAATTTCGATGAGCAGGTGGTGGTCGACAACATGCTGTGCTCTACTGAGGCGGGTGGCCAGTGCATCAACTGCCACAACTTCCAGCAATGGAACCCTGAGCGCATGCAGTTCCACGCCCGTCATGCCCATGGGGGTACTGTGATTATCTACGACGGACAGGCAGAGAAAGTCGACATGATGAACGAAACGATGTTGTCGCCTGGCGTTTATCCGGCCTGGCATCCGCAGCTGAAACTCATTGCCTACAGCACCAACAAGACGTTACAGACTTTCCATACCGTTGACAGAAACAAGATTGAGGTGATTGACGCCGAGAGCGACTTGGTCCTCTATGACATTGACAGCCATCAGGTAACTACCATCGAACAGCAGCCCAACGAACTGGAAACCTTCCCCTGCTGGTCGCCCGACGGACGCTGGCTCTATTTCTCAAGTGCCCATTTTGAATATGCCTCCGACAGCGTCGACCTGGCAGAGATTACCCTACGGGCACAAGACGTCAAGTATAACCTCTACCGCAAACCCTTTAATACTGATACACGTCAGTTCGGCCCACGTGAGTTGGTGCTGGCTGCCGACTCGATGGGGCTGAGTGCCACCCTGCCTCGATTGTCGCCCGATGGCCACTGGCTCCTGTTCTCTATGGGCCAATGGGGCACATTCCATATTTGGCATCGCGATGCCGACCTTTGGCTGATGGATCTTTCTACGTCAGACTACCATCCAGTAGAAGAGCTGAACAGCCCCCTCGCTGAGGGCTATCACTCCTGGTCGTCGAACGGACGCTGGATAGTGTTCTCATCACGTCGCAATGATGGTGTTTTCACACGTCCCTTCATTGGTCATATCGACAGTGAAGGCCGCGCCTCAAAGCCTTTTGAGTTGCCTACGAAAGACCCCGATTGTCATCGCCAGCTGATGAAGAGCTACAATGTGCCTGAGCTGATGCGTGGGCCAGTCACACTGACGCCCCAGCAAATGGCCGACATTCTGAAGGGTG
Organism: uncultured Prevotellaceae bacterium; assembly: GCA_902794405.1. Classification (GTDB taxonomy): domain Bacteria; phylum Bacteroidota; class Bacteroidia; order Bacteroidales; family Bacteroidaceae; genus Prevotella. The sequence goes on along the minus strand of CADBHI010000035.1, from coordinate 27,357 downwards.
AAGCAAAGAAGTAGCCTCAGTTCTTAACGTCCGAACAGCCACTTCTTGAAGAAAGGACTGATGCGCAGAATGTTCGACGTGATGCAGCAGAAACTGATGATGAGCAGCGCCATCAGGACTGACAGCGTAGTATCGAGCACGAAGTTATGACGATACTTGTCGAAGAATAGTCCGATGGTCGGCACATGTGGCATGAAGAAGAAATGTATAAGGTAAATGTCGAGCGTGCGACGGCCAATGTATTGCAGCACACTTCCTGCTACTGACATCTTCGTGAAATAGTCCTTGTAGTGGCGGAAGTACATAAACGTAATGGTCAGCAATCCGAATTTGGCTATTGTCGATGGCAGATTAGTCCATGCAAAGCGCAGGTTGTGCCACTTCAGCACGTCAACCGTTGAGAGTATCACCAAAACGATTACCAACGGGAAGAACCATTTGGAATCCATCACCCTTTGTGCCTTAGGCCAATAACGGTGCACGGCATTGCCATAAAGGAAGAAGGGGAAATAGAATAGCACTTCCCTCAGACTGGTGTCTTTTAGGAAAGTGCTTATGGGCGTGTCTGGACCTTTGTAACCCTGTGCCCATGCAAAGTACTTGGGCAGGAAACAGGTCTCATAAATACAGAGCGAGATAACGAAAAGTACGGCTAACGGAATCCATGACTTCACCTTCAATCGGCTTTCGACGAAGGCAAAGAGGTAATAGATGATAAACATCCAGAGCAGGGCGACGGTGAACCAGTAGCCGCCCTTCATCGATGAGTGCAGGTAGGTGACGATGCTCGTCTCAAAGTTCTTACAGATGATGGCACAGAAGAGTACGAAGAAGACAGCGGTAGGTACAATCTGCACACGTAGTTTCTTCAGCAATAGACGGCCCAGCTCTTCCACTCACAAAGAAGAACAGCGGCATACGGAACAACAGCAGGAATGGCAGCGACGAAGAGAGTTTCCACTGCTGCTCGAATCCCATCTGACTGACGTGATTGGCCACGACCAGTATCATCGTAAAGCCTCTTAGGGCATCGAGCCATTCCAAGCGTGGCTTCTTTACTGCTTTCTCCATAAACTTTCTGCTAATTTTCTGCAAAAATACACCTTTTTTCTGAAATAAACACCTCCTATGCCATTTTTTTTGTACCTTTGCCGAAGTAATCAAGAAATTCTTATTATGCAAGCAATTATATTGGCAGCAGGAATGGGGCGCCGTTCTCGGACAGTTGGCCACACTCCGGCTACAGCGTGTCATCATTGTCGTTGGCTACAAAGGTCAGGAGTTGCGCGAGTATATTGAAAAGGAATGGGGTGGGAGAGATGCCCTGAAGATTGAGTTCTCAGAGAATCCTGTCTACGACAAAACCAACAACATCTATTCGTTAGCTCTGGTAAAAGACAAGCTTCAGGAAGACGATACGCTGCTCATTGAGAGTGACCTGATCTTTGACGATCGTCTGGTTTCGATGATTGTAGACAATCCTTACCCCAACCTCGCCCTCGTAGCCAAATACGAAAGCTGGATGGACGGTACGATGGTAACTATCGACAAGGACTGCAACATCGTGAACTTCGTGCCCAAGAAAGCCTTCAATTACAAAGAGGTTGACAAGTACTACAAGACAGTAAACATCTATAAGTTCTCGCGCGAGTTCTCGCAACACAAGTATGTACCCTTCCTTGAGGCCTATAGTCTTGCTATGGGCAACAACGAATACTACGAACAGGTGTTGCGTGTCATCACCCTCATCGACTCCGTTGACTTGAAGGCTCTGCCCATCGGCAACGAGAAATGGTACGAGATTGACGACGTGCAGGATCTGGACATTGCCGAGACCATTTTTGCTGAGGACGACGAGATGCTGCACCGCTTTAACTATCGCTATGGAGGCCACTGGCGATTCCCCAAGATGCTGGACTATTGCTATCTGGTGAATCCCTACTTCCCAACGCCTCGGATGAAGGACGAGCTGCGTGCCAATTTCGATACGTTGCTCACGGAATATCCCTCTGGCATGATGGTCATGCAGCTGCTGGCTGGCAAGTATTTTGGTGTGAAGAAGGAATATACCGTTGTCGGTAACGGTGCGGCAGAGCTCATCAAGAGCCTGATGGAGGGTGAGACGGGCAAGATAGGCGTGATTTATCCCACCTTTGAGGAATATCCCCATCGTTTGAAGCCTGATCAGGTGGTGTCGTTCTTCCCCGATAATGGCGACCTGAGATACACGGAGGACGACCTCATGGCGTTCTTCGACGGGAAAGGCATTGCCTCATTGCTCCTGATCAATCCCGACAACCCCTCGGGCAACTTCATTTCGAAGGAGGGATTGCTGAGGCTGACGGCCTGGAGCAAGGAGCGGAGCATCCGGCTGATTGTTGACGAGTCGTTCGTTGACTTTAGCGACGACTTTGAGCATAACTCCATGATCAGCAACGATATTCTCGAGGAGAATCCCCATTTAGTGGTCATGAAGAGCATTTCGAAGAGCTATGGCGTGCCGGGCTTGCGACTTGGCGTGATGGTCAGCGCCGATACCCAACTCATCAATGAGGTGAAGCGCGACGTGGCTATCTGGAACATCAACTCGTTTGCAGAGTTCTATTTGCAGATCTTCGGAAAGTATGAGGCCGACTACCGCCAAGCCTGCTGTCGGTTCATCAAGGAGCGCAATCGCTTTGAGAAGCTATTGAGGGAGATTCCCTATCTGCGTGTGATTCCCTCGCAGGCCAACTACTTCTGTATGGAAGTCCTTGGCGGCATCACCTCCGAGGAACTGACCAAGCGTCTGCTGGCCGACTATGACATCATGATCAAGGACTGTAACTCTAAAAACTTCCTGAAGGGAAAGAACTATATCCGCGTGTCGGTACGTGACACTGAGGACAACAATCAGCTGATAGCAGCTCTGAAGGAGATAGGACAATAACGGCAAGATGAAGGTATGTATCTGTGGCGGAGGTAATTTGGGGCACGTTGTGGCGGGGTTCGTTGCAGCTCAGGGCAACCATGAAGTGCGCCTACTGACGCGCCATCCCGAACGGTGGAGTCAGGAGCTGACAATCGAGGCGCCTGAGGAAGTCACCTATTTAGGCAGGCTAAGTGGCCTATTTAGCCATGCTAAGTGGGCCATTTCTGATGCCGAAGTCGTATTGCTATGCTTACCAGGCTATGCCATACGCGACACATTGCTGCAAATCAGGGACTATCTCCGTCCTGATGCAGCGGTAGGAAGTGTGGTCAGCAGCACGGGGTTCTTCTTCCAGGCCTTTGAACTGCTGCCTGCGTCACAGCCCCTGTTTGGCTTCCAACGCGTACCTTTTATATCGCGTGTCATCGAGTATGGCCGCCGTGCCCGGCTCATGGGCTATAAAAGCAGCCTTCATGTGGCGATTGAGCACTTGGCCGACCCAGAGCCGCTGCGCTGTGCTTTGGAGGACATGCTGCGTACGCCTGTCCTCCTGTTGGGCAGCTACTACGAGGTGAGCCTGTCGAACAGCAATCCCTTGCTACACCCCTCACGTCTCTATTCCCTTTGGAAGGATTGGCATGAAGGCGTTGTCTACGACCGTATTCCGCTGTTCTATGAGGAATGGACCGAGGAGGCCGCCGCACTCTATATGGCAATGGACAGCGAACTGCAGCAACTGATAGCCCGCTTGCCTGTAAGGCCTGGCAGCATCCCCACCGTTCTGGAGTATTACGAAAGTACCGATGCTCCCTCGTTGGCGCACAAGCTTCGCAGCATCGAGGCCTTCAAGAAAATACTGTCGCCTATGCGGCAGGTGGAGGGCGGCTGGGTGCCTGACTTCCAAAGCCGCTACTTCACCGAGGACTTCCCCTACGGGCTTCGCATCGTTCATGAGCAGGCCCGACAACACGGCATCAGCACGCCCACCATCGACAAGGTGCTTGCCTGGGGCATGCAGAAGCTGTCTGAATATCAATAATCGCAAATATCGGGACTATGGGAAAATGGACGGTTCTACGCCAACGGCTCCACGAAGCATGGCTCTATCGCTATGGCTACAAGTGGGCTCCACGCTGCCATCAGCGCTATATAGAGAAACTACGGCAGCGGCAGATGCCTGTCAGGGTGGCCTTCTTCGTCCTGAACATCTCGATGTGGAAGTATCAGGGACTCCACGACCTCTTGAGACGTGACGAGCGCTTCAAAGTCTATACCGTGCTTTCCCCTGGCTTGGGCTACCAAACCGAACAGCAGCTGCGCGACCTCCGTCAGATGCGTCAGTACTTCAACGATCGCCAGATCGACTATATCGACTGGCAACTGGAAAACGGCGCACCGCCCACAGACATCAGAAAGACCATCAATCCCGACATCGTTGTCTATATGCAGCCCTATCATGGCGTCTACCACCCGTTGCATTGCTTCCTGAAATTTACTGACCGGCTCATCCTCTACACACCCTACTCATTCGTACAGGCGCAGGATCCCTATAACTACGACAACGTGATGCAGAACATCGCCTGGAAGCAATACTTTCCTACCGACTGCCACATCGACGACGCCCGCCGGCTGGCCCGCAACAAGGGTGTCAACATGGTGGCTGCCGGCTATGCCAGCGCCGACGAGTTCCTGCTTCCCCTCGCCGCCCCGTCCGCCGTCTGTCCCGCGATCGTCGGTTCCCCCGACGATACCCCCTGGCTCGACAAGCCCCACACACGCCGCCGCCTCATCTGGGCCCCCCATTGCACCCTGGCCAACGACGGCTCCGTCTTCTCCCGCTCGAACTTCCTGATGATGGCCGACTACATGGTCCAGCTGGCACAGCGTCATACCAATGACCTGCAAATCGCCTTCAAACCGCACCCGGGCCTGCTGACCGAGCTCTACAAACATGCTGACTGGGGCCGCGAGCGGGCAGATGCCTACTACCAGCTATGGCGGCAGATGCCTAACACTCAGCTGGCCGACGGTCCCTTCGTGGAGCTGTTCCGAGGCTCCGACGCGATGGTCCACGACAGCGGCTCCTTTGTGGTCGACTACCTCTACTTCAATCGTCCCGTCATGTATGTCACCCGCGACATCCAGCGCGCCAAGTCGTTTGTCAACCTGCCCGGAAAGGAAGCCTACGATGCCCACTACGTAGGAGCCACACTCGACGATGTAGAGCACTTTGTCGACGACGTCGTCCTTGCCGGTCACGACACCATGACCTCAGTACGCCAGGCTTTCTTCGACCGTTTCCTTGCACGGCCTAACGGAAAGACGGTGGCTGAAAATATGTATCAGGATATCCTCACCTCACTTTTCTGAGAGACTGATGCGCTCCAAAGCTTGCATGAGGCGACTGCGCGGACAGGCAATGTTCAGCCTTATGTAGCCTTCGCCCGACTGTGGCCCGTACATCGTGCCAGGATTCACCCATACGTTAGCTTGCTGTAACAGGCGGTCGGCATACTGCTGGGCACTCATCCCCGTAGCTTTGATGTCTACCCATACGAGGTAGGTGCCCTCCAAGGGGCATACCTTCCACCGCGGCAGGTGCTTTGCCACAAAATCGCAAAGCGCTCTGTAGTTGCCCCATAGGTATTCATTCAGCTCGTCGAGCCATTCCTCGCTCTCGTTATAGGCTGCTATCAGGGCTACAGGGCCGAAGGGGTTCACGTCGCACACCTCGTTGATGTTGATGGCACGGTCTATGCGGCGACGCCAATCGGGTCGGACGCAGATGATGTTGGCCACTTGCAGGCCAGCAATATTGAACGACTTCGACGGGGAGTTGAGCACCACACAGTTCTCCCGGCACCGCTCGCTCACGGCGGCAAAAGGCTGGAAGGTGTGGCCAGGCATCATGAGTTCGCAATGTATCTCGTCGCTCACCACCTTGACACCATGACGCAGGCAGATGTCGTTCATCCGTTCCAGCTCATCCTTCGACCATACACGACCCGTAGGGTTATGAGGGTTACAGAGCAGGAACAGGGTGGTCTTCTCGTCGGCACACTTTGCTTCGAAATCATCCCAGTCTACCTCGAAACGGTTGTTGTCGGCCAGCCGCAACACACACTCCGATACCTCGCAGCCGTTGTTGCGGATGCTCGAGAAGAAGCAGTTGTAGTCGGGCGACAGCATGACCACCTTCTCGCCCGGCATCGTCAGCGCCTTGATAGCCACCGACATGGCGGGCACCACTCCCGTGGTATACATGATTTCCTCTCGACGGATCCTCCATTGGTGGCGACGCTCGAACCAGCTGATAACGGCATCGTAATAGTCCTCACCAACATGCGTATAGCCAAACACGCCGTGTTCCGCCCGTTTCCTCACAGCTTCCAAGATGGCAGGTGCCGCCTTGAAGTCCATATCAGCCACCCACAGCGGAATGATGTCCCCTGAAGGGTTCTCATCCCATTTCACGCAGCCCGTCCCGCGTCGCTCAATCAGTTCATCGAAATCATATCTCATAGTGCTGCAAAGATAGTTATAATATCTCTAACTGCCAAGAAAAACGAATTTTTTAACGCCCCAAGCGTACACTATTCAAAATAAATGCTTATCTTTGCAAACACTAATCGAAAACAATATGGCTAAAATAGCATTGAGTCTTTCCGGGGGCGGTTTTAGGGCCGCAACGTATCACTTAGGGGTGCTGTCGTACCTGAACCACCTGAAAACCAAGGACGGCACGCCGCTGCTGGACCAGGTGAGCGCCGTGTCCACCATTTCGGGCGGGACACTGACGGGACTGTGGTTCATCCTGCGGAAAAGTCAGGGATGGAGTAACGAGAGGATGCTGGAGGAATTATACCAGCTGCTGACGACAAGCGACGTCTGCGGACGGGCGTGCCGCGAATTCCTGTGTTCCGAAAACAAGAACCACTCCCTCATACGGGAGATGGTGAGAATCTACGACGAGGAGATATTCCAAGGGGCGACATTTGGTGACCTGATGGAGAAGATAGACGACATCAGCATCGACGACTTCTCAGCCAATGCCACCGAGTTCGTCAATTCGGTGGAGTTCCGCTTTCAGGTGGGCAAGGCCTTCAGGACCAAGAATGGCGGTACGTCGCAAGGCGTCATCGGCAACGCCCAGTACCGTCTGCCCAAGTCCATCGCCGCGCAGGTGCTGCTGGCCGAGGTGTTTGCCGCCTCGTCCTGTTTCCCCGGAGGCTTCGAGCCCTTGTTCTTCCCACGCGACTTCCAGCTGAGCAAGAAGGAAGAGAATGCTGACTACGTGTCGACGGCGAAGATGCTGCCACTGATGGACGGCGGCATCGTGGACAATCAGGGCATAGAGCCCATCAACCTGGTTCGCGACCGCCGTGACCTCGACCTCTTCATCATCTCCGATGCCGATTGCGGCCAAGGCTCCACCTTCAGCTACGAAGAGACCAGCAAGTGGGAGCACCTGAACATCCGTCACCTCAATATCGCCCTCAACATCGTCATCCTTGCTACGGCACAGTTCCTGCTATGGGTGCCGACAGGCTTCTGGCGCGGTTTCTTCCTGGGCATCACCCTCATCTTCCTGGCCCTGCGAGTGGCCACGACTGTCACTGCGAGAGTCGCACACAGGAAATTAGCCAAGGACATACCCTTCAGCTTCAACTGGAAGGAACTGCTCACCATTCCCTTGGGCAAGTATGTCGACCTCGTCAAGTCGCGAGCGCTGTCGCTGATAGAACTGACAAACAGGGTGTTCATGACACACATCCGGGCACAGAACTATGCCACCGTCTACAATGACGACCGATGGAAGAACCGGCGCATCATGAACGCCCTCTACGAGCTCTGCCCTGACAGGAAGTGGGACAAAAACCTGACGGACGAAGAGAAGCCGCTGATGGAGCCCAGCCAGGCCGTGCTCGACAATTCGAAGCTGGCCACCAGCATGAGCACCACACTCTGGTGGAGCGACGAGCACCGCCAGCAGGGCATGCCTGACGTGCTGGTCAGCACAGGCCAGTACAACACCTGCTGGAATCTGCTGGAATACATCTACCGTCTCCGCCGCGACAGCGACAACCTCGGTCCGGGCACCGACGCCATCGTGGCACTGCAGGACACCCTGGAGGCCGACTGGAAGCGATTCCAACAGGACCCGCACTGGATGGTCAATTCAATAAGTTTAACGCCCGAAGCGCCCGCTGTTACAAAATAAATGCGTAACTTTGCGGCATCATTCTAATTGAAACGCTTCTGTAATATATAAATAAAGGTAAGGACCGACATTAACCGACGGGGTGTGGAGAGCCGCGTGGTACTCGCTCGACGGTCGGAAGCTCGACGTAAAACCGACGGTTCGCTCGGCCGAAGGACGCTTGCTACCGCAGGGACGCAAGAAAGGCGTGTATACCCGCCCCCAGCCCCTCCCCTTGGATGGGAGGTGAGAGCGGTGCTATTTCTGTGATTTGACTTTCCCCTTCTTGCGTCCCTTTGGTAGCAAGCGTCCTTCGGCCGAGCGCGGGCCGTCGAGCTAAACCTTCTGTGATTTCCGTGTGATGCAATTTGTAAAGAAAACTGACAATGCTGAAAATCCAAGAAAATAGGATAGAAAAGGCGAGAAATGGGGTTTGGGAGTTTGGTCGGAGTAAACTTGGAGTTTAGTCCGGGCAAAATCAGCGTTTAGTCGGAGTAAACTTGGAGTTTGCTCCGAGCGGAATTTTTGCCCTTTTTGGATTTGTAAATATGTAAATAAAATTCCGAATTTATCAGATGCGGCTATGCGGCTATGCGGCAAAGCATTTCATAGAGATATTGCAAAAAACTAAAAAAGTGAAATTTGGGCATTTTCTCTTTTTTTAAATAAGTCTATAGAATTGATTGCCGCTTAGCCGCTTAGCCGCATCAGAAGATTTCCGGTTTCATATATCATACAACCTTCTTTGTTTTATTAAAAGACAACATGAACAACTTGGACCGCTCGGCTTTGCCGCTTCGCTTGTCGAAGAACTTTTTGCAATTCCTGGGGACTCCGTAGACGGCGGTTGCCGTCGTAGGCGAAATATAGTTGTCCTCTGTTGTCCCAGTTGTCTTATATATATCCGAATGTTAATCTTACTTAACAATCGAGATGGGGTTTTAACTTCTTATGGGAAACGGCGTCAAAGGGGATAGTAAATTTCTATCAACCAAATGTATTCAAACTTATGAAAAAAATCTTTCTTTCATTGTTGACGCTCTCATGTCTGACGGCGTCAGCTCAGTTTGGGACTCCCAGACAGAACCCCATTGTGCCTTCCGTAGTTGAGAATGTTGCTGAGGACTTCAAGCCCGCAACGAGCAATCAGGACAACAAGCAGTACCCGATGGTGAACTCGCAGCGCATGGTGCGTGCACAGATTTCGGCGCCTCAGGCCACTTTCGTTGGTCTTGACATTGCCGGTAAGATCTACACGATGACCAAGGACGAGAACGGCCTGTGGACAGGTACTTCGGAGCCTCAGGACGAGGGTTTCCACTACTATCAGCTGAACATCGACGGTGCCTCTGTGCCCGATCCAGGCAGTCTCTACTATTATGGTGCCAGCCGTTGGGGCAGCGGTATCGAGATTCCTTCTGCCGATGAGGATTTCTGGCAGGTGAAGAATGTGCCGCAGGGCTCAATGGGCGAGGTGTTCTACTGGTCGACCTACACGGAGAAGATGCGTCGCTGCCATGTGTACCTGCCTGCTGAGTATTTCACCAACCCCACCAAGAAATTCCCCGTTCTGTATCTGCAGCACGGCATGGGTGAGAACGAGTACGGATGGGCTGAGCAGGGCCATACCGCTCAGATTATGGATAACCTGATAGCCGAGGGTAAGGCTGTTCCTTGCATCATCGTGATGGACAATGGCCTGAATACCCGCCGTCCTGGTGAACAGGGTGGTTTCGGTGGTCCCCGTCCACAGGGTGGCCAGCGTCCTCAGGGCGCTCCCGGCCAGGGTGGTCCCCGTCGTGGCGGTTTCGGTGGTTTCTCCGAAGGTTTCAAGAATGTGCTCTTCAATGATATCATCCCGATGGTTGAGAAGAACTATCGCGTGATTGCCGACGCTGAGCATCGCGCATACGCCGGCCTGTCGATGGGTGGTATGCAGGCACGTGAGATTACACTGGCCAACCCCGATAAGTTCGCATACGTAGGTTCATTCAGCAGCGGTGCATGGAATGTTGACCAGGTGAAGAATTCTGAAGGATTCGCACAAAAGGTGAAGCTGCTCTTCATGAGCGGTGGCGGCAAGGAGAACATGGGTTGTGAAGAGGCAGCCAAGAATATCCACGAGCAACTCGGTATGAAGGCCGTTGGCTATGAATCCCCCGGCACAGCCCATGAGTGGCACACCTGGCGCCGCAGCCTCTACCAGTTTGCACAGTTAATTTTTAAGTAAGAATCGTCGTTTTATTGTTTTTTTTTCGTACCTTTGTGCCCAAACTAACCAAAACGTAAAAAAACAAAGATGAAAAGACGTACAATTCTCGCTGCCTTTCTTGCGGCAGCCACTCTGGGTCTGAATGCCCAGAAACCCATGACTGCTCCCAAGGGCGGCAAGGTGATTAGTGATGAACTCATCGGCATCTTCTTCGAGGACATCTCGTCGAGTGCCGACGGCGGCCTCTATGCCGAGCTTTTGCAGAACGGCTCGTTTGAATTCAGTCCTGCCGAGAGAGACGGCTGGGGCCCTGGCACCGCGTGGCGTCAGGCTCGTCCGGGCCACTCGTTAGGTACCATGCAGGTGCGCATGGACAATCCGCTGAATGCCAATAACCCCACCTACATGCGTCTGCACGCCGAGCGCACCCGGGAGTTCCACGACTACAAGGGCTGGAAGGGCTACGGATTGCAGAACGACGGTTTCGACGGCATCTCGGTGAAGGCTGGTGCCAAGTACGACTTCTCGGCATTCTTCCGCAACATCGGCGGTGCCAAGCAGGTGCGTGTCGTTATTGCAAAGCCTGGTCAGGGCTGGGGCGCTGAGCCCACGGCACTGGCCGAGACCACTTTCGATGTAAGCAGCACCTCATGGCAGAAGTACGAGGCCGTGCTCACTCCCACCGAGGACTGCCAGAACGCCAACCTTCAGATCCTGATACTCACCGTGGGCGACCTCGATGTAGACCAGTTCTCGCTGATGCCTCAGGACACCTACAAGGGTCACGGTCTGCGTAAGGACCTTGCCCAGGCACTGGCCGACCTGCAGCCAAAGTTCATGCGCTTCCCCGGCGGCTGTGTCGTGCATGGCGGTGGTGACGGTTTCTGGGATACCTACCGCTGGAAGACCACCATCGGCCCGAAGGAACAGCGTAAGGGCCTGAAGAACACCTGGGGCTACCACCAGAGCATGGGACTGGGCTACTATGAGTACTTCCAGTTCTGCGAAGACCTTGGCATGCAGCCCGTGCCCATCCTGCCTTGCGGCGTCAGCTGTCAGGGTACCAATGGCGGTTGGAACATGTGGCCGACCCAGGCTCAGGACGTGGTGCCCATGAGCGAGATGGACGAGTGGGTGCAGGATGCCCTTGACCTGATTGAATGGGCAAATGGCGACCCCGCCACCTCGAAGTGGGCCAAGATGCGTGCCGACGCAGGCCATCCGAAGCCCTTTGGTCTGAAGTACTTAGGTCTGGGCAACGAGGAGAAGATTTCGCCTGAGTTTGCTGAGCGCTTTAAGTATATATATGAACGCGTGACGAAGGCTCATCCCGAGATTGTCATCGTAGGTACCGCCGGTCCTGGCTCTCATGCAGAGAATCCCGACTTTGAGAACGGCTGGAAGCTGGCCGAGGAACTGGGCATGCCCATCATCGATGAGCACTACTATGAGCCCAACACCTACTTCCTGAGCAAGCGTCAGTACGACAGCTACCCCCGCGACCGCAAGACGAAGGTCTACTTAGGTGAGTATGCCGCCAAGGACAAGAAGCTGATCGACGCCCTGGCCGAGGGTCTCTACCTGCTCCACGTTGAGCGCAATGGCGACGTGGTCTGCATGACCAGCTACGCTCCGCTCTTTGCCCGTAAGAATGCCACCAACTGGAATCCCGACCTCATCTACTTCGACAACGAGCGTCCGTTCCTCACCTGCAGCTACTATGTGCAGCAGATGTTCGGTAAGTCGGCCGGCCAGTATTTCTACGGCGACTGCGTGAAGTTCGAGGGCGATGCCGCTGGTGTGGTGCAGCCCCAGGTGGACGTCCACTACGGACAGTCGGTCATCCTCAATGCCAAGACCCGCAAGCTCTTTGTCAAGCTGGTGAACGCCACTGACGAGGAGAAGGAGGCCAACATCAACCTGAGCCGCTTCCCGCTGAAGAAGACTGGTACAAAGACGGTGCTCACAGGAGCTAAAGATGCCGAGAACAACTTCGACCAGCAGCCCATCGCTCCAAAGACGGAGACCATCAAGGCTCAGAAGAAGTTCGACGTCGACCTGCCTCCTTACTCGATGGTCATGTTCGAATATCAGCTGTGAGTTACGAAAACTGCTGGCACCGGCTGACAAAGCGATATGATGCTGACGAGGCGAAAGCTATTGTCCGCTGGGTGCTTGACGTACGCTTCAATCTATCATGGGCCGACATCCTCTGCGACAGGGTGTCGGCCCTGTCGGCTGACGACCAGGCGGAATTGGAGCGCATCATGGCGCGACTGGAGCAGGGCGAGCCAGTACAGTATGTCGTTGGCGTAGCCTATTTCTGCGGACGCCAGTTCCATGTGGGACCAGGCGTTCTCATTCCGAGACCCGAAACGGAAGAACTCTGCCAGTGGTGCCTCTCAACCGTGGCTGAAGGGTGGGTGGAACGCATACTCGACATTGGGACAGGCAGCGGCTGCATAGCCTGTACGTTAGCTGTCGAACGGCCACACGCCAAGGTTGCTGGGTGGGACATCTCGTTCAAGGCACTTCGTATAGCCTCTGCCAATGCTGAAACACTCGGCGCTGACGTTCACTTCGAGTTGATGGACATATTGACGCTCTCGAAAGATGAGCCCAACCGATGGGACATCATCGTCAGCAATCCGCCCTACGTCTGTGAGCGGGAGAAGGAGCAGATGGAGCATCACGTGCTGGACCACGAGCCGTCGTTGGCACTCTTCGTGCCCGACGATGACCCGCTGATGTTCTATCGTGCTATTGCCAGGTACAGCGTCATGACGTTGACTCCCGGGGGGCAGCTTTACCTTGAGATTAATCCGATGTATGCCGACAACCTTGTAGGGCTGCTGCAGGATAGTGGGCTGACAGACATTGAAGTACGCAACGACCAGTATGGCAAACAGAGAATGATTAAAGCAGTAAGACCATGAAAGAAGTTTCAGAGCAGGGTGCCTACCTGCAATTAGCACAGCTCTGTGCACGAGCCGAGCATTGTCAGTATGAACTGACAGAGAAAATGCGCCGCTGGGGTATGAGCGACGAGGCCCAAGCCCGCGTCATGCAACGCCTTGTCAGCGAACGCTACGTGGACGACGAGCGCTATACCCAAGCCTTCGTCCGCGACAAGATACGCTACAACAAATGGGGCCGTCGCAAGGTGGAACAGGCGCTGTGGCAGAAACACATTGACAAGGACATCCGTGAGCAAATCCTCAATGAGGTGGATGATGACGAATACCTCAGCGTGCTCCGTCCGTTATTGAAGCAGAAGCAGAAGACCCTGAAGGGCGGCACCGACTACGAACGGAACCAGAAATTAGTGAAGTTTGCCCTACAGCGCGGCTTCACCTATGATATCATACGCCAATGCATTGATGGTGACATTGACGAAATGAGTGATGAAGAGGATTAGCTTCATACACCATCTGCTCGATGTCGTGGCCCCTCGCTTCTGCGTTGTGTGTCACCATCGGTTGTCTGTGTCAGAGCAGGTGATTTGCGCCGCCTGTAACCTGCATCTGCCGAGGACAAACTTCTGCCAGCAGCCTCTCGACAATATGCTGGCACGGTTGTTTTGGGGCATCATACCCGTGGAACGGGCCGCCGCATTGTTCTATTACGAGGCAGGTTCCCAGACGGCCAACATCCTCTACGACCTGAAATACCACGACCATCCGGAAATAGGCAACGTCATGGGGCGCATGATAGCCTGTGAGTTTAGCGAAGCGGGCTTCTTCGAGGGTATTGACGTGATAGTGCCTGTGCCCCTTTCCCGAAGCCGACAGTTCTGGCGGGGCTACAACCAAAGTTTAGAGTTGGCCCGAGGCATCAGCAATATGACCGGCATTCCTGTTGCCCGCAACGCCATCCGACGCTTGCGATTCAACAAGACACAGACGCATTTAGGACATACAGATCGTCGGGAGAACGTCGACGGCGTCTTTCAATTGAAAGATGCAACCCTCATCGAGGGGCGTCACGTGCTGCTTGTCGATGACGTGATCACCACTGGTGCCACCATGACCTCTTGTGCACAAGAACTATTAAAGGCCAACAACGTCAGGCTGAGCCTACTGTCCCTTGGCTTTGTAAAGGCGATCTGAGAAGCCATATTACACGATAGGCAACGAAATACCGTTAATCTTCTGGTAGACATCAAGGGCATAGACGTCGGTCATGCCTGAGATATAGTCGATGACAGCCATGAGGCGGGTTTCGAAGTCTGGGCTATGAATGGCATACTGACTGCTGACACGGCCAATGAGCTGCTGGGAATAATAGCGGTCAGGATGCATGATGGCCTCCACCATCTGCTTCATCAGGGTCTCCATGATTTTATAACCGGACAGTTCGACATCGAGCACCACTTTACTGCGGTAGATGCGCTGTAAAGACAGTTCGGCACACTTGCGGTAGGCTTCTGACTGTTGGGGAGGCAGATGGTCGACAAGACTGCCCTCGAAGGTGCCGCTAAGAATCTCCTGCTCGTGGTCAATGAATATCCTGACACATTCGTGTTCCAAGCGCCCGATGACACAAGCCCTGAGGTAGACCACCTTTTCATTGTCGTCGGTAAGCCCCTCATCGATGATGCGCTGTCTGATGTGCTGCTGGCTTGCCTCATCGAAGAAGTCGAGCAACAACGCCGCAATCTCCTCGTAGGAAAGCAGTTTCAGCTTATGAGCATCCTCCAAGTCCATGATTTCATAGCAGATGTCGTCGGCAGCCTCAACGAGATATACCAACGGATGGCGCATGTATTTCAGCGGCTCTCCTGGCTTTGAAATACAAGGGATGCCCAGCTCCTCGGCAATGCGCTGGTAGTAAGGCCGCTCTGAGCAAAAGAAGCCGAACTTCCCCTTTTTAGAGGCAGCAGAGGAAGAGTAGGGGTACTTGACAATACTGGCCAGCGTGGCGTAAGTCATGACAAAGCCTCCCTGACGGCGCCCTTCAAACTGATGGGTGAGCAGACGGAAAGCGTTGGCGTTGCCTTCGAAATGTGTAATATCGTCCCAGAACTCATGACTAACTAACCGTTGCAGGTCGCTGCCAGGACCTTCTGTAAAGAAGGTCTGCACAGCCTTCTCACCACTATGGCCAAAAGGCGGGTTGCCCATGTCGTGAGCTAGACAGGCGGTTGACACAATCTGGCCTATCTCCTGAAAGAGAGTGTCTTTCAGTTGTGGGTTAATGGCTGTTAGGGCATGGGCCACATCGTTGCCCAACGACATGCCGACACAGGCCACCTCAAGGGAATGGGTAAGGCGGTTGTGTACGAAGATGCTGCCAGGGAGTGGAAACACCTGCGTCTTGTTCTGCAGCCGTCTGAAAGGGGCTGAGAAGATCAGACGGTCATAGTCGCGCTTGAACTCTGTACGGATTCCCGAACTTTCAGATTCACTTGTCTGCCGACTTTCATCGTGATGCTCAGGATGGATACGTTCCTGTCCGAGCCGTTTGTTGCTGATTAATTGCTGCCAGTTCATCATAACGATTGCAAAGGTAGGGAAAAACTTGAATAATCTTGCCTACGGTAGCAGATTTTTTACTATTCACTATTCGCTTTTCACTTTTTTTCGTATCTTTGCGCCCATGAAGAAGTACTTTCTGGTGATATTGACGACCACGCTGGCCTGTAGTTGCTGGGCGCAGACATTCGAACTGCGACGTGAGAACGACAGCCTGTATTGGCTGAGCGACTGGCGACTGCCTTACCCCGTCTATCAGTTCCAGACGGGCGATGTCGATGGCGACGGGAAGGAGGACGCGATGGTGGGAGTCATTAAGTCCACCCGCTTCTATCCTGAGCAGGGACGGCGCCTCTTCATCTTCAAGCAGGTAAATAATAAGGTACGCCCGATGTGGTTAGGTTCAAAGCTGGGCGGCATACTCGAGGACTTCAGATTCGTTGACGGCAAGATACGTGCCCTCGAATCGACTACCGACAGCCTCTACGTGGTGTCCGACTACCGCTGGGCTGGCTTCGGAATGGCCTTCGAGCAATTTATCATCAAAGGAACAGACAAGGAAACAGCAATCAAATATTTCAAACAATGAAGACAAAGACCTTTCTATTGACCATCTGTACAGCCGCCCTCGTGGCTGCCTGCAGTCAGAAACAGAGTGTGGTGACGGTGCCCGTGTCGCACATTGACGTAGAAAAGCTACTCGACAGCATCGACTACAACATGGATGTGTCGGCCCTTGGCGTCGGCGACCTGCGGGTGCTCCGCAATGCCCCTGCCGCCCGACAGGGTTTCCCCTTCAAGGATGCCTACGTTCGTGGCATCTACGAAAGCACTACGTGGTACGACTCGCTGATGTGGCAGTTCGACGAGTCGCTCGACTTTAGCAATGTCAAGGAGAAGGAGGGTGAGTCTTGGCGCGACCACTACTACAGGGCTGCCGATGAGACTGAAGCCTTGAAGTATTCGGACGAGGAACAGGCGTTTATGAAACGGCTGAAGGAGCGCGAGGACGAACTGCTGAAGCTGAACTTCGATGTGGCTGAAGGACAGCGTGTGAACGTCGGCAACCTCATCAATCCCCGGCAACTGAAGGACTTCGACTCGCAGCTGTGCCAGCAGTTGGCACAGAATGGCTTTGCCATTGTCCCCGCCAACCACGAACAGCTGTTCCATATCTATGAGAAGAACGACTACAACCAGTTCCCTTCGTTTGTGACCACCGACCTCTATCTACAGCTCTATCACCTCTACGTTGACTGCATGCTGCGCGAACTCGAGGAGCAGAAGCTGATGTCACTCTTGAAGGAATTCTGCGAGGAAGGGCAAAAAACACTTGCGAAAAGGCTGATTCGCGAAAAGGAGAACGAAGATGAAGGATTATACGACACGCCAGGCGCCACAGAATGGCTCGTTACTTATTTCAAGGTAGCCAATGCGCTTTTGGAAGAGCAGGCTCCAAAAAACGATGCCGATGCTTTGGGCGAATATGAACGGGTAATGAAGAGCGAGAACGCCAACTCCGAGTTTCTGGGCTACACGGACGTACTTTTTGAATATAGTCTGTTCCGTCCTCGTGGCCATTACACCCGCAACGACAATCTGAAGCGTTACTTCCGCACGATGATGTGGTTGCAGACTGTACCCTTCAGAACAGACGTTCCTTTCGATATGCTCAAGGCGAATATCTTAGCTGTAGAGGTCTGTGACGATCATGACAACCCCAGACTCTATACGCTCTACAAGAAACTGACGGAACCTATGAACTTCCTCATGGGACAGCCTGATGACGTGAGCATTGAGCAGGTAAACAAGATTATCTCTGACATAGCTACCTGTGAAATAGACCCGAACGAATTAGGTGAGAAGGTCGATGAAATCGCGGAAAAACAGACACGTATCCGTCCGAAGTTCCAGCGTACAGGTCGTAACAAGGTATGCCTCATGCCTCAGCGCTACCAGCCCGATGCCGAGGTGCTGTTAGAGATGGTCGACTACGACTCGAAGCCCACAAAGCGCGCCACTCCCAAGGGACTCGACGTGATGGCCGCTATGGGTGTCAGCGCTGCCGAGCAGGTGCTTATCGACGAGCAGCAGCAATGGAAGGACTTCGGCTCACAGCTCAAGAAAATGAAGCAGCGCATGACGGAGATTGACTGGAATGAGACCATTGCCACGCAATGGCTCAACACCCTGAAGGTGATGAATACCGACAAGCCTGCCGACCTGCCTTACTTCATGGTAACGCCCGAATGGCAGCTGAAGGACTTGAATGCTGCATTGGCCTCATGGGCTGAGCTGAAGCACGATGCCATCCTCTATGCCAAGCAACCCATGGGTGCTGAGTGTGGTGGTGCAGGTCCCCCCGACCCTGTAGTGAAGGGCTATGTAGAGCCAAACACCGCCTTTTGGAAAAAGGCTATCGAACTGTTGGACAACACGGCAAACCTGCTCAAGGAACAGAACATGATGACTGAGAAGATAGCCAACGCTACACAGCGTATCAGCGAAGAGCTGCAGTTCCTGTTGCGAGTCAGCGAGAAAGAACTGGCTGGCCAGGAAGCCACCGACGAGGAGTACGACCAGATGCAGTACATAGGAGCTACGTTCGAGAACATCTCGCTTGACCTCATTCGTGAGCCCGACCAGTATCTCATGGGCTGGAGCGATGTGCAGGGTGCTGACCGCAAGGTGGCCCTCGTGGCCGATGTCTATACGGCCAATGCCGACAACAACCCCGACAAGTCGATACTCTTCGAGGCTGTGGGTGGTGTCGACGAAATCTATGTAGTGGTCGAACTTGATGGCTGCCTGTACCTGACGCGTGGTGCCGTGCTCAGCTATCGTGAGTTCACGCAGCCCATAGGTCAGCCGCGTCTTACCGACGAGGAGTGGCAGCAGCAGTTGGAGAAAAACCCGCGGAAGGGCGTTCCTGAGTGGATCAACCGCATCATCGTTCCCCTGAAACAGCAACCTGCAGTCAATGAAGAGGTTTTCTATAGTTCTGGTTGTTAGCTTATTGTTGGTGAAGGGTGCGCTCGGCGAGCAAAGCGAGACGAGCGCACCCTTCACCATAATCCTCACCGGCGACATTATGCTCGACCGCGGCGTGAGGCGGGTGATAGAACGTTACGGAGCCGACCACCTCTTTACCGCAGGTGTCGATTCCATATTCCGTGAGGCGCAGGTGGTCGTGGGTAATTTGGAGTGCCCTGCTACCCGCATTCAGGCCCCCGTCTTCAAGCAGTTTATATTCCGTGCAGAGCCTGAGTGGCTTGAGGTGTTGCGCCGTCACGGCATCACCCACCTGAACCTTGCCAACAACCACGCCATCGACCAAGGGCGCGAAGGACTGATGGACACCCGTCGCAACATCATCGAAGCGGGCATGGTACCCATTGGGGCTGGTGCCAACATGAAAGAGGCTTCACAGCCTGTATTGTTAGCCTTTGAGCCGCGCAAGGTTTGGCTTGTGCCGTCGCTGAGGCTGGCCCTTGAGAACTATGCCTATCTCCCGGATAAGCCTTGCGTTAGCCAGGAGCCGATGGACTCGCTGCTTGAATGCGTCCACCGCCTAAAACAAGAAGACTCTACCGCCGTCGTCATTGTCTCACTTCATTGGGGTGCAGAACACACCCTCCAGCCCGTTCCCCGTCAGCGTATGGAAGCTCATCAGCTCATCATGGCGGGTGCCGACATTCTGGTTTGTCACCATACCCACACCCTTCAGACCATCGAGGACTTCCGTGGCCATAAGATTTATTACAGCATCGGCAACTTTATCTTCGACCAACCCAAACCCATCAACAGCCGTGCCTGCCTGGTACGACTGAAAATAAGTAAGGACGGTTTCACCGTAGAAACCATACCTATTTCTTCATCGGTATTGAGAGAATGAACCGGCTTCCGTTGGTATAGCTTGAATCGAGGATAATCTCTCCATTTATCGAACTGGCGAGTCGTCGGCTGATGGGCAGTCCGAGACCTATACCTTCCTTAAAGTTGTCTGATGCTTTCTCAAAGCGGTCGAAAATACGATCCCTATCCTCAGGATTGATACCTACTCCAGTGTCCTCCACAATCAACTTGACCTGACGGGAGGCTTTGTCATATTCGCAACGAAGTTCGACATAACCCTTCTCCGTGAATTTCTGGGCATTATCTAAGAGATGCGTCAGGATACGGTTTACTGTAGACGGATGGGTATACACCGTGAAGTCGTCGGCAACATCGGTTACGAATCGGGTTTCTACACCCTCGTTGGAATCATCTGACTTTGAATGCAGCAACTTACGGCACAGGGTGTTGATGAAGACATCCGACATCTCTGAATCAGGATGCAGGTTCTTCTCGCTCTCACTTTTCGAGAGTTCCAGCACCTCGTTGACGATGTTTGCGATGAGGTCTACATTATAGGTGATACGCTCCTGCAGGTTCTCCTTTTCCTCTTCGCTCAGTTCGATACCTGGCTGGCAGAGAACGGTAGAGAAGCCTCCGATGGCATTCAGGGGTGTTCGTATCTCGTGGCTCATGTTGTTGATGAATGCCGACTTCATGCGGCTCGACTCTTCGGCGCGATCAAGGGCCACCTTCAGTTTCTTGTTCTTATCCCAGATGATGCGCGTCAGGCGACGGCGGCCCATGATATAGATAATCAGGAAGGCCACAGAGATACCGATGATCCAGTTGGTGAGTCGTTTCACAGACTTCCTGCCTTCGGCAGCCTCCTCGCGTGTCCTCGTCAGCGTCCGACCCGTAGCCATCCTGTTGTATTGGGCATCCTCGATGATACTGAACACTGAATCCATCTCAAAGATCTTGCGTTTCATGGCCTTGATACTATTGTCAACATCTCCTGCATGGCTGTAGATCGTGGCAGCCACCAGCAAACTGTCGACAAACATGCGGCCCTCCTTCAGCTTGTCGAGGGCTTTCTCGTAGGCACCGTCGAAGGTAAGGTGGGCTATCTCCACCATATTGTCATACTGGTGATTGAACGCCGTGTCGCCTTGCTGCTGCAGTTGCTCATACTCACGATAGGTATTCTCGAAGTCTGCCTTGTAGCCATTGAGGAACTGGACATAGAGTTTCATGGCTTTCGAAAGCGAAAGGTTTTCCATATCCTCCTTCTTCACGGCAAGCTGTTCCGCCTGGGTGACATACTCGATGGCCCTGACAGGATCCTTGATACAAAGCAACTGGGCCAGGTCGCGTTGGGTAACCATCGTAAACTTGGGGTCACGGTCTTCCACTTCGTTGAGAGCCTGGATGAAATACTCTTCTGCCCTACGGGTATCGTGGCTGGCGCGATAGATGTTTCCCATCAGGGCAGTAGGAAGGTAGTAATACTCTACATCCTTGTTTCTCCTGACATCGGCATCGAGATCCTGGGCAGTCGCGATGGCTCGGAACAGATTCTTCTGCTTGATGTCATAGAACCCCTCGTTGGTTTTCGTCTTATAATAGGATTTCCAGTCGTTCGTACTCTTCAGAAAGTCTTCGAAGGCAAGCGCATGTTGATAGAAAGCGCTGTCGTCGCCCTGGTCATAGAGCGTACAGAACTGACGGTACATTTGTGACGCTTTCCTTGCTTCCTCAGTCCCGGCAATAGCGAACGAGAAGCAAAAGAGTAGCGTAAGAAGGCTAAATAGATGTTTTTTCATTTTTAATATGGTTTTTGTGTTACTCTTCCAATTCTTCCAGCGAACTGATGATTCTGATATACTGCTGCCACTCGCCACGTACCATGCCCTGGGCTTTCAGGTTGTCGAGCAACTGGACGAGGGGATTCCAGAAACCTTTGACGTTGAAGAGGACGACGGGTTTCTGGTGATAGCCGATGGTGGCGGAGGCTGCTACGGTGAAAATCTCGTCGAGGGTGCCGATGCCGCCGGGTAGGGCCACGAACACGTCGGCCTGATCCATCATCAGCTGCTTGCGGTCGGACAAGTTGTCGCAGGGAATATCAATGTCGACATAGTCGCTCCTGCGGCCTGACTTCTCTACGATGGTAGGAATCACGCCAATGGTGAGGGCGCCGGCTTCGTGGGCCGCACGGCCTATTGCTTCCATCAGTCCCTGGTTGACTCCGCCATATACAATGGTGTGCCCCTTTTCAGCAGCCCACCGTCCCAACTCCTCAGCGGCGCTGAAGAAGTCAGGGTCAATCTGCCCGTTGGCAGAACAAAACACACATATTTTCATTTGTTGACACGTTCGTAAATACGTACATAATCAATTTCATAACGCATAGGGAAGGCCGAGTCGTCAATCTCGCCGCCACAGTCGCCTCCCAATGCCAGGTTCAGCAGGATGTACTGCTTGCGCGTAAAGGGATTCTGGTGGCGGCCTACGCTCCCGTTGACGGTCGTGCTGAGTGGCACCTCGTTCATCAGTTCATCGTCCAGATATAGACGGATGCTCGTTTCGTCCCAGTCCATGCGCCACACATGAAAACGCTGGGCCCACCTCTCGTCGCGATTAGTAAAATGGGTGAAAGGCACCTTCTTGCTGTTCCACACGGGTTGAAAGGGACGGTCGTTGCCCCACGCCACGTTGGCCAGAATGTGGGGCTCGTCCTTGATGCGATAGAACTCCATCACGTCGATTTCACCACACGAAGGCCACTGCATTCCACTACCTAACGTCCAGATGGCAGGCCATGAGCCACCATCCACAGGGATGCGCGCACAGACTTCGAGCCGTCCGTAGAGGAACTCACGCTTGCCCTGCGAGGTAAGACAAGCCGACGTGTAGTCGATATCAGGCCGCTGCTGCCCCCAATACCGGCCGTCGGCCCTATAGGTGGGGTTAGGACGATGCTCCTTGCGGGCCTCGATGACAAGCAGACCGTCCTGCAGGAAAGCATTGTCGGCCTGATACCATTGTGCCTCGTGGTTGCGCACGAAACCCTCCTCGTAGTTCCAGGTAGCGGCATCGGGGCGACCTGTGCCGTTGAACTCGTCGCTCCAGATCAATTTCCACTCTTGTGCCGGTAGCAGCTGGGGCACGGTCAGCATGGCTAATACTGCCATCGCAGTCTTCATTATTTCCATCCTTCTAATACGTCTTTAATTTCGGGGAACAAATCACGATGAAATACAGGGTCCTTAATGCCTTGCCGTTTCTGCTGCCGATAATCGTCGAGCAGACGGAACACATAGCGGCCTAAGAGCGTTATGGCGATGAGGTTACAGGCCGTGAGGAAGAGCATGAAGAAGTCGACGATGTTCCAAGCTAACTCGAAACTGGCAAGGGCTCCGAAGATCACCATCACCCCAGCAGAGAAGATGCGATAGACGGTCATGACCGACTTGCTTTGCGTAATAAACCGTATGTTGGCCTCGCCATAATAGTAGTTGCCGATAATGCTGGAGAAGGCAAAGAGCAGAATGGCGATGGCCACGAAGACAGGCCCGGCGCTACCTACCTTCGACTCCATAGCTGACTGTGTAAGGGCAATACCGTTTGCGTCGGACGCATCGTAGAGGCCGCTGATAAGGATGATGAAGGCCGTACACGAACAGACGACCAGCGTGTCGGTGAAAACGCCTAAGGCCTGGATCAAACCCTGCTTCACTGGATGGCTCACGGTAGCCGTAGCCGCCACGTTGGGCGCACTACCTTCACCTGCCTCGTTCGAGAAGAGTCCGCGTTTCACGCCGTTCATGATGGCGGCACCAAGTCCGCCGCCTGCCATCTGTTCGAAGCCGAAAGCGTTGAACACAATCAGCTTGAACACATGCGGCATCTCGTGAATGTTCATCACGATAATGACAACGGCTAACACCAGATAGCCAATCGCCATCACCGGCACCATGACGCTACTGACCTGGGCCACGCGATGGATGCCTCCGAAGACGATGAACAGCGCAAGGGCGGCCAAGACGGCTCCCACCCAAACGGGCGACCATCCGAAGGCTTCCTGCATGGCAGCACAAATTGTGTTGGCCTGAATGGAGTTGTTCGACAAACCGAACTGCGCGGTAATCAGCACGGCAAACGTGATGGCCATCCAATGCTGATGCAATCCCCGCTCAATATAGTAGGCCGGTCCGCCGATAAACGAATCCTTATGCCTGAGCTTAAACAGCTGCGCCAGCGTCGACTCCACAAACGCCGTTGCCGACCCGATAAGGGCAATCACCCACATCCAGAACACGGCTCCCGGACCGCCAATGGCAATAGCCGAGGCTACGCCTGCCAAGTTACCCGTGCCCACACGGGTGGCCACAGACACGGCAAAAGCCTGAAACGAGGATATGTGGCGCCTCCTGCCCTCTTCTCCCTTCTCCTTGACCTGTGTCTCAATCGTGTCCACAGCCGAGTCGGTGAGCAGCCTCAGCATTTCACCCACCATGCGGAACTGCACAAAGCGGGTGCGCCATGTAAACCATAGTCCACACCCCACCAGCGCAGCTACCAGCACATAGGTCCACAGCGCATCATTGATGGCAGTTATCCATTCGTTCATTGACTACTGCGAGACATTTCAGTCTCTTCGCGCATGGCCTTGTAGAAACGGTCTACGAAGTCTATCTTGTCGCGGTTGGGCACCATGATGAGCGATGCGCCGTTGCTGAACTGCATCGTGGTAGGCTGGGCGGCATCGAAAGTGGGCCAATAAGGCAGCCCCTTGCCATTGGGATTACCCGTCTTGGCGAAGTTCACCCAATATTGCTGGAGTATCTCGGCCACAGCTGCCTCATGGGGATACTTGTCGGGCTGGCCGATGAACTCGTTGTTCAGGTACATGATATCGTCGGCATGGGCCACACCCTTACGGCGCGGATCCTGCGAGAAGCTGCGCTTTGAGGGCTGGGCGAGATAGGCAGCGTAGGCGGCACTCTTGCCCGTCTTGGCCTGCAGGCTCACCCAGGCAAAGGAAGGCCATGCAAAGCCCATGTCACGGAAAGCGTCGCCAAAGGCGTGCCAGGCCTCATCGTCGGTATTGCCGGGATAAACCTTCATCGCCTCGTCGGCAAAGGAACCGAAAATGCCTTGAGCGGTCTTCTGATAGTCCTCGGCCTTGATGTTGCCGGGAGCAAAGAGAGCACCCTCGTCGCTGTTGGTCATCACGATAACGGGCACGTCATTGTATTCGCCACGCTCGTAGAGACGATATTGGTCGTCGCAGATGACGTAGCCGTCAACGCAAGGCCAGAAGCCGCTGAAGCCCACGTTACCGTCGCAGAGCTCCATGGCCGACAGCTTGCGCATCTGCTTGATGTTCTTTTTCTTAAGATGCTTCTGGAAGGCAAGGCCCTGCTGCTCGGCACCCTTTTGCGAGGCATCCATACCGAGGGAGCGAGGCTGGTCTTTCCAAGGGGCAAACGAGCCGCCGCTATGACTGATGGCCGCACGGAAGAGACCTGCTGCCAACGGAGAGCCGCAAAGCATGCTGCAGCTGATAGCGCCAGCCGACTCGCCAAAGATGGTCACCTTAGAGGGGTCGCCACCGAAGTTCGCGATGTTGCGCTGCACCCATTTGAGGGCGTAGATCTGGTCGAGCAGGCCATAGTTGCCGGAATGGCCCTCGGGCGACTCCTTGGTCAGCTCGGGGTGAGCCATGAAGCCCAATGCGCCAGTACGATACTCAACGCTGACGATCACCACTCCGCGACGGGCCAGGCTCGTCCACAGGTCGCCGCCATACCATTCCGTCTGGAAGCCACCACCATGAATCCATACCATCACGGGCAGACGGTCGGCAGCCGACTTGGCAGGTGTGGCAATGCCCAGATACAGGCAGTCCTCGCTCATCATGTCTGCCGTACGACCCGGACGCGTAGGCTGTGGAGGCAGGGGGCCGAACTTATCGCATACCCTCACACCCTCCCATGCTGCGGCAGGCTGGGGAGCCTTCCAGCGGAGGTCGCCAACAGGTGGTGCCGCATAGGGGATAGCACGATAAACGGCCAGGTCACCGTCGGTGATTCCTTCAACATCGCCCGTTTCCACGTGCGTCTTCAACAAGGGTTGTCCCTGTACTTCCGAGGCCAAGGCCAATAGTCCTATGACCAACACATATAAACACTTCTTCATAAGCTGTTAAATTAATTACCTTTATCCTAATGATAGTTTCTGAGTCCGTTCAAACAGTTCCTTGGCGATATTCATGTTGCTGGGGTCATAGCCGTTCAGCAAATCAATGATCTGACAGATGCCCGCCGGGCCGCTGCCCTGCTTCAGCACATAGGCATAGCAGAGATTCTGGATGCCGATGTTCTCTGAGAGAATATCCAGGTCGGTAGCTCCAAACTGTGAAACAGCCAGCCTGTAGGCATCATCGCTGTAGTCCTCAACCAGGCGATTCACGTCGCCAAGGGTCTCGAAGCCCAATTTCTTGAGCACACGCAGGTACTGCATCATCGGCACGGCGTACAGCTCGGCCTGATTGATGGCTGCTATGCGCTTGTTCAGGCGGTCGAAGGGCCGCGTCTCTAAATAGTGGCGGAACGTGTCGGAATTCAGGACGACCTCGTCGAGCTGTCCGGAAGCCTCGAGAGCTAACATCCGGCGGCGAAAGTCAACCAGCACATTGCGCAGTCTACTGAACTCATCGTCCATCAGCTCCAGCATACCGGCCAGACGGTTGAACTGTCGCAAATACTCAGGTGGAATCTTCACGTCACCCTTGTAGCTGGTGTCGTGGTCGAGCGTGCTCCATACGTGCTGCAGGGCCGTGCGCATCTGTATTTCGAAAGATATTTCATTGAGCAATGGCATTTCCGGATCGTCAACAATCGTCTTCGGCAACCGGCAGATGTAGTGCAGCGAGTTGTAGCCAAAGCTATCCAAGCGATGCAGCTTGCGCTTGTCTACAGAGTTGGTCCTATCGACTACAAAGATATCGCCCACGATGGCCGCCACCTTGTCTACGTCATCGCTATAGAACGTCACCACCCGCAGTCCCACGATGTCGGTCACGTTGCTAATCGTGCGGTACTTAGCACCCTTCAGTTCCAGTTTCCCGGCCAGCGACGATTCCGTCTTGATGCGATATTCCATGGTGGTCACTCTCACGTTCTGGGCATTGAGTGCAGAACGCAATGCCTTGTCGGCCAATTGAGACAGACGCTCATAGACGGGAATCCGTTCACGGTACTGCTCCATCAGCATTTCACCGTGTGAGTCAAGTTGATATTCCATAAGTTTTTCGAAAAGCTTGCTGCAAAGATAGTCATAATATCTCTAACTGCCAAAAAAAACGAAATAAAATTGGTGAAGGGTGAGTGGTTAGTGTTGATTATTAGTGGATGGTGGATTGTGGATGGTGGATTGTGGATTGTGGATGGTGGATTGTGGATGGTGGATTGAGATTTGTTATTCCGCTGAATATCATTTTCTATCCACCATCCTCTATCCACTATCCACCATCCTCTATCCACTATCCACCATCCTCCATCCACAAAAAGATTACGGTTCCGGCTCGTAGTTCGCGATGGCGTAGGTGCTCAGCGGAGTGCGCTCCTGGTAGCTCTTACGCTTACCGTCGATCATCTTGTACTGAGTCTTCACCAGGTCGTGAGCCTCGAACACGCAGCTCTCCTTCAGGGCACGC
>CADBHI010000034.1 GCA_902794405.1 uncultured Prevotellaceae bacterium | reverse complement strand
CTTGGAAAAGAATTATGGTATTACAGTGAGTAAGTTACGCTTGGGCATTTTCCATCCATCGTATAATAAACCCTATGTATTGGAGATGCCATACTTGCAGAATGAGATAGAAACTCTATTCGGATTACGTTCTGAGGTTATTTTTTAATAGTTGTTTTTTTTATAGAATCATGATGTTTGGACGAATTGATTTTGATAACAAAAAAGAATTGGAGATCCCATTGAACCTGCACAAATACACATGGGATTATTATTTTAAACAATATGCGGTAGTGCTTAATTACATCATTTCTTTATCCTTGAAAAAGGATTATTTAATAAATAGAAAACAAATGGCTGTAATGTTCGTATATCGTCATACTGTCGAACTTTTTTTGAAATCCAAGATTGCCAATGAAGGTCAGCTTGTTCCTAATACTCATTCCTTGACCTTGTTAACTCAGGAACTTAAAGGGCAATTGTCTCAAAGATTTCTTGATAGTTTGGGTATATTAAAACCTGCAGGGGAAGGCGATAATTTCAGATATATAAAGTCGGAAGATGGAAATAGACATTATAATGGGGAGCTCCTGAATGTTCTTTCTTCGTTATCTTTGTTTGTAGAATCCGATGAGATAAAGAAGACTGGCTTATTTACATGCCAACTTAACAAAAACGATAAGATGTTAAAACATGAGTGGACACTCTATACGACTGATACACAGACATTAGGGCATTTGAAAACGCAATATGATGATCTGATTTCCACCTTGCTTCATGCAATTAAATCTGGAGATCTGAATATCGCTGATATATACCTTCCGTTACTTTTCCTGATAAGACATAGCCTTGAATTAGGCTACAAAGACAATATTGCGGAAGTGCAAACCAAATTAACTAACAGCCAAATAAAGAAAGCTACGCAAAGTCACTCTTTGGTTTCACTAAATAACATTATTGAACAATTCGTCGTTGAGACAAGAAGTACAATGACTGCCAAAGATGACAGTATTAAGAATGAGATAGATCGATATCTCCCTATAGTGAAGAATCTTAGCAATAGTCTTCATGTTATTGATAACGCTTCACGTAGTTTTAGATTCCCCGTCGATAAGGATGGTAACACGATTAAAATACCTCTTTCAAAATGTATACTTTCAGAATCAATAGATGCCTTTCAAAAGGCAGATTCGTTTATCTCACTCAGTTTAAGCGTTCTAGCTTATTATGGATTTCTTTGATTGATATTAATGCCTTTGAAATAATAAAAAATGACGTGTTCAGCAAAAAGATTTGGGGACATTGAGAATTATTCAATATATGTCGTAAACGGAAAAATGGGATTAAAAGGTTCACCAAACGGAGAACAATGCCAATTGGTTCTTACGCAGCCTCAATATGATATTATTTATCCTTTTTTTAATGGTTTTTCAGTAGTTAAGAGGGGAAAATACTTTGGAGTTATAAATAAGTGTGGAGAAGAGGTCATTCCTTCTAATAAATATGTGTATCTCCATTATGAGCCTAAATCTTATAGTATTTGCGAGTATTTTTATACAAAAGATGAAAATGGCAAAGAATGTTACTTAGATGCTAATAACAACCCTATAATTGTTAAAGATTCATATGAAAGTATAAAAATTAAAGCCGCCAATGCTGGAAGAATCGACTATTATGACATAATTTTTTTTAGATTTTCAAGAGGTGTATACATATTTCAAGATGGAGTAAAAGAGTATGTTTATAATAATCTTAAGAATAGGATTGTTTTTCAAGGCAAGAATGTAAGAGTTGTAAATAATAATTTAATTGTTGCCCAAGATTATTATTCAAAAAAGTATGGTATAATAGATTATGAGGGTAATGTTCTAACTCCATTTATTTATGATGAATTACTCAATAGCTCTAGCGGAGACATAGATATTCCAGAAAATCTTTTTGAAGCAAGAAAGAATGGCAAAGTAGGTTATATAAATTGTAAAGGACACATTAAGATTCCCTTTATTTATCGTTTTTGTGGAACCTTTCATGATGGATTCGCATGGGTAACTAATGACCAAGGAAAAACTGGTTTAATAAATAAAGATGGAATTATTGTTGAACCTTTAATCCATGATAATATTCTTTTTCTTTCAACGTCAATTGTATATATTGATAATGTGACAAAGTACAGCCAAAAATATTATGTAAAAGACGCACCAAAGGATTATGTTAAGCAATCATCTAAGCATGTACGCTTTGATTTTTATTATTATAAGGGATATGTTGAAGTAACCACAATAGACGGGAAAAAAGGTATTACTCTTTTACGAGGTGATATCTGTATTCCTGCCGAGTATGATGAAATAATAGTAATGAGTGATTTTTCTTTTACTGCTAGGGTAAGACTAAATGGGAAATGGGGAATACTTAGTTTAAAGAATGAAATAAAGCAACCATTTGTATTTGATTATCTTAATACTATCAAAGGGAAAACAAAAGGACAATGGCCTAATGATTGGTTTATTGTCGGTAAGAATAATAAATTCGGGATAATGGATGATGAATACAAGGAATGTTTACCTGTTATCTACGATGGTATAAAATATAGTAAAAAATATGATTGTTATGTGGTAAGGATAGGAGAAAAAAAGGCAATGGTTGATTTTTGGAATAATATAGTAGTTCCATTTACTTCTGAGGATTTGCTTTCTTATAAATAATCAGTTTAAAGTTTTGAAGATCATGGGGACGATTTGACTAATCATTTCGAAATAAATGAGTAATTTTGCAAATGAAATATGACAAACAAGAATTATAGCGAATTGGAGAAAAGGAATCAGGCATTCCTGATTTACCAAGATGAAAACGGAATAGCTCGAGTTAATGTGCGATTCGAGGGTGAGGATGTGTGGCTCAATGTGGAGCAGATGATGGAACTATTTGATGCCTCACAACAGGATGTAAGCTATCATATCAATCAGATATATGCCGAGAGCGAGCAAGACCCAGAACGAACTCACAAAAAATTTTTGTTAGTTCGCCAGGAGGGCAACAGAAGTGTGCGCAGAAACATGAGTCACTACAATCTGGATATGATTATTGCTGTAGGGTTTCGTGTGAAGTCGCAGGTGGCAACTCGTTTCCGTCAATGGGCCACGATTCATCTGCGTGAGTTTATTCAGAAGGGCTTTACGCTGGATGATGATAGACTGAAAGGTAAAGGCAGCAGATATTTCCGTGAACTGTTGCAACGCATCCGAGATATTCGCAGTAGTGAGCGCAACTTGTATCAGCAGGTGACTGACATTTTTGCTACCAGCATAGATTACGACCCACAGGACAATCTGACCCACACGTTCTTTGCCACGGTACAGAACAAACTGCATTATGCTGCCCATCAGCATACTGCCGCAGAGGTGATCTATGAGCGAGTGGACGCAGAGAAGCCGATGGTGGGCATGACCAATTTCAAGGGTGGTTATATCACTAAGGAGGATGTACAGATTGCAAAGAACTACTTGACAGAGCAAGAGTTGACATACTTGAATCTGCTGGTATCACAGTATCTGGACTTCGCTGAAGTACAGGCTTTGCAACAGATTCCTATGAAGATGGTGGAATGGATCAAGAAGTTAGATGACTTGATGACCTTGTCTGGCAGGCAATTACTTGTTGGGAAAGGAACTATCTCACATGAGGAAGCCAAGAAGAAGGCAATTGCTGAATTTGAGAAATATCGTAAGATGGAAATGCTGCAGTATGAAAGCGACTATGATCGTGCCATCAAGGAACTGATACAGAAAGAAAACAGTCTGCCAGCCAAAGGTGAAGCTGACAACTAAGTTATATAACCAGTAATCACTAAAAAATATGACTATAGAAGAGTATTACAATCTGCCAGAATCAAAGCGGACGAAAGATGTTTATAGGGAGTTGGCAAAAACTGATCCGCTATTTGAAGTTTGTGCCAGACTCATTCTTCTGCATCCACTCTTGAAGACATCATATAGCTACATTATGCGTAGTCTCAGAAAGGAGAAGTGTATTAATATTGGTTATAGTCGGGCCTACCCTCTTTATAGGGAATTGGTGGAAACAGGACTAATAAAGCCTAAAGAGAGTACAAATACATCTGTTGTTATTGCTACATTCAAGGATGAAGTAGAATTAGAGGCAAGGCTAGCTGATATCCGTGGGAACAAATAATACCTACAAGGTAAAACAGCAAAGCATTTCGATAATAGGACGTAGCCTAATACGCACCTTTTTAGCAGATGCCACAAAAGATGCCGCAATCTGCTTAGTGAGCGAAGAGCAAGCTCAGAACAAAAAGTTGAGTCTGGATTTGGTTCTTTCAAAAAGAATGATTACCTTTGCACTCGATGATGAGTCATAAATGGTTGCTGGCTCAGCATCAGGTGTTCATTGAAAGCAATTCATAGCAGAATGTGGAATTGAGTACGGTTGCCAATTCGTAACCCTGTTTTACCTTAAATTCCCAGACTGCCTTTAGATAAAGAAAAGCTGAGAATTCTTGCAAAGTTACGAGAAAACGAGTGAAATGCAAAAGGAAAGCTTGCTTTTCTTTTCATTTCCGAGTGCTAGATAAGTTCGGCGTAGCCAAAGTTACGAAAAAACGAGCGCAGAACAAAAAGAATCCATTCTTTTTTATGCCAAGACAGAAAATTCGAGCTTGCTCGCTTGGCTATTACCAAGAAGTTTGCCATATAGATGGCAAACTTACGTAATGATTGTGGTTGTTATTTACTTGGAGAGTTTACTTGAACATCTGTTTGCAAGCCTTGTCTCGAAGATCCTTGAAACGGATGGTCTGAGGGCTGTTGTTCAAAATGACATTGTAGGAGTGAGGTACTCCGGTCTCCACGAACGAATCAACTTCTACGCCAGCCTTCGACAACTGTTCCACGAAGGCTTTATCCTCATAGACGAAGAGGTCGAGGGTGCCAACGATGAGGAATGTCTTGGGAAATCCGGCGAGCTGTTGTGGCGTGGCCACTGACGGAGAGTAATAGATAAACTCGTCGGCAGGGATTTCCTGTCCATGCTTCAAATCGGCCCAGCCAGCGACATTCATCTCTGCAGTCCATACGAACTCGCCAGTCATATCGTCAGGGTGGAGGTCATTAGGACGGCCAACTGCTGGGCAGTGAAGGAACGATGGGAGGCGACAGACTCATGGTATAGGCTGACGAAATGATTGATGCGCAGACCATTGATATAGGCATTGTAAGTCGTGCCCAGATTGGAGAAATATTGGCTGAGATAAGTATGGTTGCCATCGTGGCCATCGCCGTCACGACGGTATAAAGTATAATAAAGAGCGTATCTTCTCGAATCTGATCGTACATAATTGATAGGTCTTTTGACTGAGGATTGTAAGGGGCTTATACCTTATTAATATATATAGAAGATGACCGTCAAAAGGACGGTAATCTCTTTTTTTTGATAAAAAAGGCAAAAAAAGACACATATTTCATATATCTTTTGTACCTTTGCAGAACTTTTTAAACACCTAATATTTTGAGAATATGAAGATTTCACACATTGAGCATCTGGGCATCGCCGTCCAGAGCATTGAAGAAAGCCTGCCGTTCTTCACTGACGTGCTGGGTTTAGAGTGTTATGCAACTGAAGTAGTGGAAGACCAGAAGGTGAAGACCGCTTTCCTAAAGTGCGGCGAAGTGAAGCTCGAGCTTTTGGAGCCGACATCACCCGAGAGCACCATCCAGAAGTGGCTCGACAAGGGTAACAAGGGTGTACACCATGTTGCCTTCTGTATTGAGGACGGTGTAGCCAATGCATTGGCCGAGGTGTCAGAGAAGGGTGTTCGTCTCATCGACCAGGCTCCCCGCAAAGGTGCCGAGGGTCTGAACATCGCCTTCCTGCATCCGAAATCAACTGCCGGTATTCTCACCGAGCTTTGTGAACACCCTGAGTAATTGACGATTTACGAATTTTCGATTTTCGATTGATTACCATGCAATGACAGAATTGGAATTAAAGCAAAGGTTCAGATCTTTTTCCAATAGGATTGTGAAAATGGTGGACTCTATGCCTAACACCATATCTTCTGTTGCAATTGCCAAACAAATCGTACGGTCAGGTACGTCACCCTACGCCAACTATCGGGCTGCTTGCCTGGGTAAGTCAGACAAGGATTTTCTGAACAAGTTGAAGATGGTGGAAGAAGAATTGGACGAAACCGGACAATGGCTGGAACTGATCATGGACACTGAGAAGTTGCCGCACAATCGCGTACAGCCTCTCTATGAAGAGAGTCAGGAACTACAGAAAATCATTGCCAGTTCTATCCTAACTATGAAGCGGAAACTTGGTGAATACCCACTACCGCCAAACAAATAAATCGAAAATCGAAAATCTGTAAATCGAAAATATAAATTGTAAATTTTTAAATAGTAAAATAGTAAAATTAAAAAATGAGCAAGCAATTAGAAAAGATTAAGCAACTCATCGAGAAGCGCGAACAGGCCCGTCTCGGTGGCGGTGAGAAAGCCATACAGAAACAGCACGAACGCGGCAAGTACACAGCCCGCGAACGCATTGACATGTTGCTCGACCAGGGATCGTTCGAGGAGTATGACATGTTCAAGGAACATCGTTGCCATAACTTCGGTATGGAGAAGAAGCAGTTCCCTGGCGACGGCGTGGTAGCTGGTTCAGGTACCATCGACGGCCGACTGGTGTTTGTCTTCGCACAGGACTTCACCGTTCATGCCGGTTCTCTGTCTGAGACGATGAGCCAGAAGATCTGTAAGGTTATGGATATGGCCATGAAGATGGGCGCTCCTGTTATTGGCATTAACGACTCGGGTGGTGCCCGTATTCAGGAGGGTATCAACGCCCTCGCCGGCTATGCCGAGATCTTCGAGCGTAACATTCTGGCTTCAGGTGTGATTCCTCAGATTTCTGGTATCTTCGGCCCCTGCGCCGGTGGTGCTGTCTACAGTCCTGCACTGACAGACTTTACGCTGATGATGGAGAACACCTCATATATGTTCCTCACAGGCCCGAAGGTGGTGAAGACCGTTACTGGTGAGGACATCGACCAGGAACATCTCGGTGGTGCCAGCGTACACTCAACCAAGTCGGGTGTGACTCACTTCACAGCTAAGACTGAGGAAGAGGGTCTTCAGATGATCAAGACACTGCTCTCCTATATTCCGTCGAATAACATGGAGCTGGCTCCCCGTCGCAAGTGCGATGATCCCATCAACCGCCTGGAGGATTCGCTGAATGAAATCATTCCAGAGAACCCCAACGAGGCTTACGATATGTACAAGGTTATTCTGGCCGTTACCGATGATCATGAGTTCTTCGAGGTGCAGCCTAAGTTTGCTAAGAACATCATCGTTGGCTTTGCACGCTTCAATGGCCAGAGCGTAGGTATCGTTGCTAACCAGCCTACCTGCTATGCTGGTGTGCTTGACGTGAACGCCAGCCGTAAGGGTGCTCGTTTCGTTCGCTTCTGCGACGCTTTCAATATCCCCATCATTTCGTTTGTTGACGTTCCTGGCTTCTTGCCTGGTACTGGTCAGGAGTACAATGCCGTCATCCTGCACGGAGCCCAGTTGCTCTATGCCTACGGTGAGGCTACTGTGCCCAAGATTACCGTTACACTCCGCAAGTCCTACGGTGGTTCTCACATCGTGATGGGTTCGAAGCAGCTCCATACCGACCTCAACTATGCATGGCCCTCTGCCGAGATTGCCGTGATGGGTGCCAGTGGTGCTGCTGCCGTGCTCTACGCTAAGGAAGCCAAGGCTAAGAAAGAGGCTGGTGAGGACGTGAAGGCCTTCATCGCTGAGAAGGAGGACGAGTACAACGAGCTGTTCGCCAATCCTTATCAGGCAGCCAAGTATGGCTATATTGACGATGTCATCGAGCCTCGCAACACTCGTTTCCGCATTTGCAGAGGTCTGGCTCAGCTGGCTACCAAGCGCGATGCTTTGCCTGCCAAGAAGCACGGTAATATTCCGATGTAGTGACATTTGACAATTAGACAATCTCACAATTGGACAATTCTAATGTAAATTGTAAAATAGTAAAATTGTAAAATAGTCAAATAGTAAAATAGTCAAATATGAAGAATGAAGTATATGCTGCCATAGCTCTTGCTCTGCATGAGCATTTAGGTAACAATGTCCATGACGTGGAACCCGGCATCATCACGATTGCCGAGCATCCTACGCAGTGGAATGCCTATGTACAGACAATGACAGCTCACCCCTAAATCATTTGTGAACATGAAAGAATATAAATACACCATTAATGGCAACAAGTACGAGGTTGCTATTGGTGAAATAGTAGATAATGTGGCTACGCTGACTGTTAACGGCGAGGAATTCAAGGTTGAGATGGAACGCGAGCCAGAGCCTGAGAAAAAGAAGCCTGTTGTACGTCCTGCAGCTGCTGCCGCTGAACCCGCTGATGCTCCTGCCGACAAAGGTGCTGCCGTCAATAAGGCCAATGCCGTGAAGGCTCCGCTGCCTGGTGTTATTACTGATATCCTGGTTGAAGTAGGGCAGGAGGTTGAAGCCGGACAGAATGTCATCGTGCTCGAGGCTATGAAGATGGCCAACAACCTGCAGACCGAGCGTGCTGGTAAGGTAACTGCTATTTGTGTGAAAGTTGGCGAAAGCGTCATGGAAGACGACGCTTTGGTAGTCATTGAATAACAACAACAGAAATTAGTAATGAACAAGAACGAACTGAAACCCGCTGCCGTCTTTGAGCAGTTTGCGAAGATCAACGCGATTCCCCGCCCTTCGAAGCGCGAGGAAAAAATGATTGAGTACCTGAAAGAATGGGGCGAGAGCCGCGGACTTGACACGAAAGTGGACGAGACGGGTAACGTCATCATTCGCAAGGGAGCCACGCCTGGCATGGAGAATCGTAAGACGGTTATCCTGCAGAGTCACATGGATATGGTGTGCGACAAACTGGTCGACGTGGAGTTTGACTTCGACAATGACCCCATTAAAACCTATATCGATGGCGAGTGGCTCACTGCCGAGGGTACAACTCTGGGAGCTGACGACGGCATCGGCTGTGCTATAGAACTGGCTCTGCTCGACAGCAAGGAGGTGGCTCACGGTCCTATTGAATGCGTCTTTACCCGCGACGAGGAGACTGGGCTCAGTGGTGCCGAGGGTATGAAGTCGGGTTTCATGACGGGCGACTACCTCATCAACCTTGATTCTGAGGATGAGGGTGAGATCTTCGTGTCCTGTGCTGGAGGCCGCAATACGCAGGCCTGCTTCACCTTCAAGCGCGAGGATGCTCCTCAAGGTTCGTTCTTCCTGCGTGGCCAGCTGAAAGGATTGGTTGGCGGACATTCAGGCGACGATATCAACAAGAAGCGTGCCAACGCCATCAAGGTGCTTGGCCGCTTCCTGTTCCAGACCATGCGCCGCTATGAAGGTGTCTCTCTGGCTCAGTTCCATTCTGGCAAGCTCCACAATGCCATTCCCCGAGATGGTGAGTTCATTATTGCCGTGCCCAACGACTTGAAGGAAAATGTTCGTGCCGACTGGAATGTCTTTGCTGCTGAGGTGGAAGATGAGTTCCATGTTACTGACACGCAGATGCAGTGGCTGATGGAAAGTACTGATGCCCAGACTGTCATAGAACCTTCGGTGGCCAAGAATTTCGTGTGGGCACTGCAGGCTGTCGACAACGGCATCTATGCTATCTGTCAGGATGAGGCTCTGGGCGGTTTGGTTGAAACTTCGAGTAACATTGCAAGTGTACATACCACAGAGACAGAGATCAACATCTTGTCAAGTCAGCGCTCCAATGTCATGTCTAACCTCGACAACATGTGCTCCACCATTCAGGCTGTGTTCGAACTGGCTGGTGCCAAGGCTGTGTCTTCCGACGGCTATCCTGCCTGGAAGATGCGTGCAGATTCCAAACTGACGGAAATTGTGGTCGATACCTACAAGCAGCTCTTTGGCAAAGACCCCATCGTGCGAGGCATTCATGCCGGACTGGAATGCGGACTCTTCTCAGAGCGTTATCCCAATCTCGATATGGTGAGCTTCGGCCCCACGTTACGCTTTGTTCATACCCCTGATGAGCGGCTTCACATACCCACAGTACAGATGGTATGGGATCACTTGCAAGCTATTTTGCGGCAAATACCGCAGGAATAAACTTGATTTTGCACTTTTCTGAAAAAAAGTCGGGAAAATATTTGGAGAATCCAAAATTTCTCTGTACCTTTGCACCCGCAATCAAGGAGATAACAATCCGGAAGGATGGGTGAGTGGCTGAAACCAGCAGTTTGCTAAACTGCCGTACGGGTTCCCGTACCGGGGGTTCGAATCCCCCTCCTTCCGCAGGGGTTCTCGCGGGTTGCAGGATGGTCGATTCATCTAATGGTTAGGATACAAGATTCTCAATCTTGGCATAGGGGTTCGATTCCCCTATCGACTACAAAAGAGAGTGCTGAGAATCAGCACTCTTTCTTTTTTAACGAGGATTAGATTAGATGAACTCACAAAATACGCCTGTTCACGTCAGACTGTGGCATCGCGACTTTTGGCTGATGTCCATCGCTAATATGATGTTGGCGATGTCTGTTTATATATTGGTACCCTCTATGCCCATATGGTTAATGGAGACCGAGAAGTTCACTCAAGTCGAGGTTGGTCTATCCATGGGCGTCTTTGCCTTGGGACTTTTCCTTTTGGGACCTTTCTGTTCATGGTTAGTTCAGCGCTTCCGCCGCAATAGGATATGTATTTATTCCATTGTGGGCATGATTGGCTGCTACTCTCTGCTGTATTATTCTCAGGGTGTACACAACGATCTCTTGGAGTTTGGTACCATCCTTCTGCAGAGATTCCTGCTTGGCGCCACTTTCGGCTTGGCACAGATGGTGTTGTTAAGTACCTTGATTATAGATACCTGTGAGTCTGACAAACGCACGGAGGCCAACCATTCAGCAGCGTGGTTCTCACGTTTTTCCATGTCGCTTGGCCCCATTGTGGGTATCATCATGTTCTATTATAAGAATTTTGATGCCGTGCTGCTCTCTTCGCTGTCTTGTGCAGCCATTGCCATTATACTGATACTGACAGTCAATTTCCCGTTCCGCACACCCAGCGATACTTATCATATCTTCAGTCTTGACAGGTTCTTCCTTCCCAGCAGCATGCCGCTGTTCCTGAACCTGCTGCTGATAGGCATTGTGGTTGGCATGCTGATGTCGTTGGGATTGAGCGACCGATTCTATGCCGTCATCATGGTTGGTTTCCTGATGGCACTGCTTGCACAGCGTTTCATGTTCCGTGATGCTGAACTGAAGAGTGAGATTGTTACAGGTCTCATTCTGTTGCTGGCCGTTCTTGTCATGATTTATACGCGTCCGTTGCCGATTATTTGGTATATTGCCCCCATGTTGTTAGGCATGTCTATCGGCATTATCTGT
Source organism: uncultured Prevotellaceae bacterium (assembly GCA_902794405.1). GTDB lineage: Bacteria > Bacteroidota > Bacteroidia > Bacteroidales > Bacteroidaceae > Prevotella. Next base: position 25,152 of record CADBHI010000034.1, on the reverse strand, counting down.
TCCCGCTTCCTGCTCTTCTTCGTGAAACTGAGCCGTCATTGTAAGCGCGGAACCTCCCAGAGCATGTATTTCTTAGGGTGGGAGAGTGGTATTGCGTTGGGCGTTGGTATTGGCTATGCCCTTTTCATGAACGATGTCAACTCGCTGCTTGTCGTTTCCATGGTGTTAACGGCAGTAGCCTTGCTTATGTATAACTATTATACCCATAACTGGTTCCTGAAACATAAGAATCGGTAGGACGGTTACAAATTGAAAGAGATGATATGAATTTAGACCTCACATCTCAGATTAAGATGCCCGACCACAAGCTGCGCCGCCAGGTCATTGCTCTGTGCGAGAAGGTTGGGAAACCATTGTTGAAACTTTCCACGAAGGATTATGTAGACAACGGCCTTGGACACCTTGTTGAGGAGTTCGATGGCCAGGCTGGTCTTGTCAACATCGAAGTGTTCAACGAACTGCAGCATACTATCACCGGATGGCCAGGCGGTAAGCCCAATGTCGACGACACATACCGCCCTGAGCGCGCCACACCCTATCCCAAGCGTGTCATCGTCTTCTCACCCCATCCCGATGATGATGTGATTTCCATGGGAGGCACTATACGCCGACTGATGCAGCAGGGTCACGATGTACACATCGCCTATGAAACCTCTGGCAATATTGCCGTAGGCGACGAGGAGGTGTCTCGTTTCATGCATTTTATCAACGGCTTCAACAAGATTTTTGCCAACGGCTCCGATGAGGTCATCAAGCACAGCTACCAGTCGGTCAAGGCTTTCCTGAAGAATAAGAAGTCAGGCGACCTTGACAATTCGACCATTCTGCGACTAAAAGGACTCATCCGTCGTGGCGAGGCCCGACTGGCTTGTAGCTACAATGGTATCAATAGCGACCACATCCACTTCCTTGACCTGCCTTTCTATGAGAGCGGAAGGATTGAGAAACTGCCGATGACAGAGAACGATGTGTTGCCCATTCAGGAGCTGATAGCTGAGGTGAAGCCCCATCAGATTTATGTCGCTGCCGACCTGGCCGATCCTCATGGTACCCATAAGAAATGCACGGATGCTGTGCTGGCTGCTATCGACGAAGAGAAGAAGGCAGGTGCAGAGTGGCTGAAAGATTGTCGAGTGTGGATGTACCGCGGAGCCTGGGCCGAATGGGACACGGCTGATATTGAGATGTGTGTGCCGATGAGTCCTGAGGAATTGCGTGAGAAGCGTAATGCCATCCTGCGTCATCAGAGTCAGATGGAGAGTGCCCCGTTTTTGGGCAACGACGAGCGTTTGTTCTGGCAGCGTGCTGAGGATCGCAACCGTGATACGGCCAAGCGCTACGACGATCTCGGCCTGGCCTGCTATGAAGCCTTAGAGGCTTTCGTAGAGTATCATATCCCATGAATCCACTTTATAGGATTCACTTCTCACATTTAAGCCTCCTGGCTCGCTACCAAGTAGGTTAGTTCCCTATCATAACCAATAAAGTTAATTTAAAAATTGCTCCGCCATCAGATGTAAGTCTTTGGATTTCAGTTAATTAATGGCGGAGCAATTTTCTTATCTCTCACTTTTTGAAACTTTCTGCTTTCACTCTTCACTCCGAACCTTCACCATTTTTTCATGCCGTTTTTACTCATGCCCTGTGCCCACTAAACGACCCCTATGCACCCTCTAAACGAACCTGCCACTTAAGTTCCAGCTATCTACCACTTATGTCGCAGTATCTCTCGACTTATGTTCTAACACCTCCCGACTTAAGTCACAGATCCGTTTACTGCCTCCTTTCCATCCTTTTACTGTCCCCTCTTCCTCCGTTAGCAGCCCCTCATCCCTCCCCAATACACCTTCATTCCCGTCCTCCACATTCCAAGTTCCGTCCCCCAAAAATTCCTCCGCCATGATAATCTTGACAGTCAGTTACTTATACCGCATAGCGGAGAAATATTGTTTATGGAACAAATCGATAAATAGCCATTGAAATAATGCTGTTTTATTGAATAATATAGAAATTAATGTGCAATATTGTGAATATTCTCGATATTTTTTTGTATCTTTGCACCTAAATATCGGCTAATAATCGCAAAACTACAATGAGCTATATACCACCATTCACAGTTAGTGCCGAGGCCATCAATCTGATAGCAGAGATTTCTGCCCAGATAGAGCGTTATGCCATTCGGTTGGAACAGGAGGACGGTCTGCGGCTTCGCAAAGCAAACCGTATTAAAACTATTCATTCCTCTCTGGCTATTGAGGGCAACACACTCTCAGAGGATGAGGTGCGCGACATCATCGATGGCAAGAACGTGGTGGCGCCCATCCGTCAGATTCAGGAAGTAAAGAATGCCATCAAGACCTACGAGTTGTATCCTACGCTCGATGCCTTCAAGGAGAAAGACTTACTGAAGGCGCACGGTGTGATGATGCAGGCTCTCGTGGATAATGCAGGACACTACCGCAGAGGTGGCGTAGGCGTGTTTGGTGAGAAAGGGTTGGTACATCTGGCACCTCCTGCCGATCGCGTCCCTATGCTGATGGGCGACCTTTTTGATTGGCTGAAGCGCTCTAAGGACCATCTGCTCATCCGTTCCTGTGTGTTCCATTATGAATTTGAATTTATCCATCCCTTTATCGATGGTAATGGACGTACTGGACGCCTGTGGCAGTCGCTGATACTTGGCAAGCTTCATCCTCTGTTTGAGCATCTGCCTGTAGAGAACATGGTCTATAGCAATCAGCAACAGTATTATGATGCCATAACTGCCAGCACTAATGCAGGTCAATCTGGTCCATTCATTGACTTTATGCTGGGAGAGATCTATAAGACGCTGAAAGAGCACCAGGGCAATCCTTTGCCAAATACTGATGACGAGTTCGATGTAAAGTTCGGGAAAGAGTTCGGTGTAAAGTTCGGTGTAAAGTTCGGCGTAAATGAAAGAAAGGTCTTGTTGCTTTTGGCATCCAATCCATCCTTGTCTGCTGAAAACATAGCAGCACAGATAGGATTGACTAAGCGCGGTGTGGAGAAACAGCTAAAGAAATTCCGCGACCTTGGAATTATCACCCGACATGGAAGTGACAAGACTGGTCATTGGGAGATCGTAAAGTAGGAAGAGGTTTGGAAGTGTGGAAGTGACGATGATGACGCAATGGATAGTGAATTATAAAGTGTAAGGATATGACAAAGAAACAAGCAATAAAGCTCTTTGAAGAAAAGAAAGTCCGCACGGTGTGGGACGATGAGAAGGAGCAATGGTATTTTTCTATTATAGATGTGTGTGCTGTGCTAACAGACAGTCCTAATCCTCGTAACTATTGGAAAGTCTTGAAACACAGACTTTTAAAGGAAGGAAATGAAACGGTTACAAATTGTAACCAGTTGAAACTTCGTGCAGACGATGGTAAGATGCGCCTTACAGATGTTGCTGACACTGAGCAACTTTTCCGACTAATTCAATCCATTCCTTCGCCTAAAGCCGAACCATTTAAGCAATGGATGGCACAGGTTGCCAGTCAGCGTATAGACCAGATGCAAGACCCTGAGAAGAGTATTGACCAGGCCATTGTTGACTATAAGCGTTTGGGCTATACTGACGCTTGGATTAATCAGCGCATCAAAAGCATAGAGGTACGCAAGGAACTGACAGATGAGTGGCAACGGACTGGTGTGCATGAAGGGTTGGAATATGCATCCTTGACAGATATCATTACTCGCGAATGGAGCGGATTCACCACCAAGCAATACAAGCATTTCAAGGGGTTGAAGAAGGAAAACCTGCGAGACAATATGACCAATCTGGAAATCGCCCTTAATATACTGGCAGAGGCTTCGACCACAGAGCTTTCAAAGCAGCGCAATCCCAAGGGCTACATGCAGCAGACTAAGGTTGCCAAAGAAGGTGGCAGCGTGGCAAAAGCAGCCCGTAACCAGTTGGAAAGCAAACTTGGACGGTCTGTCATATCCGAGGTCAAGGCCAGCGACTACCTGTTGCCAAATAACGAGGAAGAGGAGAAATAACCAGAAAATCCTTGCAGCTATGCGCCGCAATCCTTCTGTTACCATTAAGGAGATGTAAGATGAAACAGGATTGTCAGAAAGCGGCGTCAAGAAGATTGTCCGCCAGCTGCGAGCCGATAACATGATTCAGCGCATAGGCGGAGCGAAAGGTGGCCATTAGGAGATCGTAAAGTAGGAAGAGCAATGAAAAGAACAGTGGGGACAGGTCAGCGTCTCACTCTGGCAGCAGAATAGTGCTGCGTCGGCTGAATCCTGATGATTCCGTTACCTCCTAAAAATTCATAAAAAAACTCCCACCGAAGCGGGAGTATAGGTTTTACCCTTCGGCCTAATGGGCCTTATTGTGATAAGATGTAGGAAATCTTACTGGGTGCAAAATTAGAAAAATATTTTGTTACTTCAAAATTTATTTGTACCTTTACCGCACTTTTTAACATAATATTACTACTCATGGAAAGAATACTGGGAATTGACACTGGTACAAATAGTCTTGGATGGGCTATTGTAGATAAGGAAGAAGGTTGTACTCAACTCATTGCTAAAGGTACTAACATTTTCTCTGAAGGTGTTAAGATAGAGAAAGGTATCGAGTCATCGAAGGCTTCAGAGCGTACTGAACATCGCTCTGTTCGTAAACACTATTGGCGACGGAAAATAAGAAAGATAAGACTGTTGGCCGTGTTGTGTGATAATCACTTGTGTCCTCCTCTGGAAAAGTCGAGCTTGCGAGAATGGAGGCTAAAGAAAGTCTATCCGAAAAATGATTTGTTTATGGAGTGGCAGCGTACTGAGGATAAGGCCAATGTCAATCCTTATAAGTTCAGGTACATCTGCTTAACACAGAAGCTGGATCTGACAGACGTTACTCAACGTTATATCTTGGGACGTGCATTATATCACCTGAATCAAAGAAGGGGTTTCCTCAGCAACCGCAAGGAAACGACAAAGGAGTCAGAGGGTGCTGTGAAGGAAGGCATTAGCACGTTGACTGAGGAAATGAAAGCGGCAGGTTGTGAGTATCTGGGTGAATATTTCTATCAGCTATATCGGGAGGGAAAGAAAATAAGGAATCATTATACAGCCCGCAAGGAACACTATCTGAAAGAGTTCCACGCTATTTGTGCCAAGCAGGAACTTGACGAGAAGCTGGCCAAGGATCTGGAAAAGGTCATTTTCGACCAGCGACCATTGAAGTCGCAGAAGGGTCAGGTTGGAACATGTACGTTTGAAAAAGGCAAGTCTCGTTGTCCCTCGTCGCATCCTTTATATGAGGATTTCCGAATGTATGCTTTCATTAATAATATTAAGGTACAGGTACATACACTTTATGAGAATGCAGAAAGAAACCTGACAGCTGAAGAAAAGCAAAGAATCATTCCTTTGTTCAAGCGCAAGTCTAAGCGGACATTCCTTTTCGAGGATATTGCAAAGAAACTGGCGGGCAAGAATAACTATTGCTACTATAAGAGTAATGAGGAGAAGCCTTACAAGTTCAATTACCAGATGGATACGCAGGTTTCAGGTAGCATTGTCAATGCTCAGTTGGAGGAAATATTTGGAGAAGATTGGCTGAGTGGTGTATCTGAAGTCTATACCCTTACAAAGGATAAAACACGCTTCCAAATCATGAATGACATTTGGCATGCGTTGTTCTTCTATGACGACGAGGACAAGCTGAAGGAGTTTGCCGTCAACCGTCTGCAATTGGATGACGAGGATGCAGAAAAGTTCAGCAAAATATCTATGCCCAACGACTATGCTGCACTTAGCCTGAAAGCCATTCGTAAGATTCTGCCTTTTATGCGCGACTATGGCTTGACATACTCAGAAGCTGTATTCCTTGCCAATCTGGTAGAGGTGCTGCCTCAACATATCTGGGGTATCAAAGAAGTGCGGGAAGCTACAATAGAAAAGATAATAGAAGTGATGCACTCCTACGACAAGAGTAATATAGACGGATTGACTCTTGAACAATGTGTGAAGGGATTTTTGAAAGAGAGATACAATGTCAGTGACGATGATTTGAAGAAACTTTATCACCCTTCGATGATGGATCTCTATCCACGTCAGCGTCCTAATGACGAAGGCATCTATCAGTTAGGTTCACCTCGTATCAGCAGTGTCAAGAATCCGATGGCTATGCACTCTCTGTTCCGATTACGTAAGGTGGTCAACCTTCTACTGAAGGAACGGCAGATTACGCCGGAAACGAAGATTCATATAGAGTTCTCGCGTGACCTGAACGATGCCAATCGCCGTTCGGCTATCCAGGCTTGGCAGCGTGACAATGAAAAAGATAGGGAGAGATGTAGAAAGGAGATAGAAAAGTACGTTGCCAATCCATCAGATACCGACATCCTGAAGTATCAGCTATGGGAAGAACAAAACCATAAATGTCTATATACAGGAGAAGAAATCGGCATTAATCAATTCTTAGGTGAGAATCCTCTGTATGACATAGAGCACACCATACCGCGTAGTGCAGGAGGCGACAGTACCAAGATGAATCTGACACTCTGCAGCAATCGTTTTAATCGTGATGTGAAGCGAACTAAACTCCCTTCTCAGCTGACGAATCATGAAGATATTCTGGAAAGAATAGCCAGTTGGAAGGAACGATATGAGGAATTGGACAAGCAGATAAGGAAGATTAGTACCAAAGGGGCATCATCTAAAGACGAGAAGGATGCTAAGATAAAAAGACGTCATCTATTATCATTGCAACGTGACTATTGGCGAGGCAAATACCAGCGTTTCACGATGAAGGAAGTACCAGAGGGCTTTTCTCGCCGTCAGGGTACGGATATCAGCGTTATTTCCCGTTATGCCCGAATGTATCTGAAGTCAGTCTTCAAGCAGGTGTATATCGTGAAGGGCATCGCAACGTCCGACTTCCGTAAAATGTGGGGCATACAGGAAGAATATACGAAGAAAGAGCGAGTCAATCATGTTCACCATTGCATTGATGCCATTACGATTGCATGTATTGACAAAGCAGAATACGACAAACTGGCTCAGTTCTATCATCAGTCAGACGAATACAAATTTGGTAGGGGTGAGAAACCTCAGTTTGAGAAACCTTGGCCGTCGTTTGTCAGCGATATCAAGCAGATTCAAGACGAACTACTAATAGCCCATTATTCAAAGGACAATATGCCTAAGCAAGCTAAGCGATATGTTCGTGACAGTCGAGGCAGCAAGATACTCACACAGGGTGATACGGCTCGTGCTTCGCTGCATAATGAAACCTATTATGGAGCAATAGAGGTGGATGGCGAAGTGAAGTACGTGGTACGCAAAAGCCTTGACGGGTTAGATGAGAAGGATGTTAAGAACATTGTCGATGAAGAGGTTCGCTCAAAGGTTGAGAATGCTATTTTGCTTCATGGCTCGCTGAAGAAGGCTTTGGAGGAAACCATTTGGATGAACGAGGCAAAACAGATACCTATTAGGAAAGTACGTGTTTTCACGGGTTCAGTTACACGTCCTATTAACATCCGCCAACAGCGAGATCAGTCAAAGCATGAGTATAAACGCCAATATCATGTGCAGAACGACCGTAACTACATGATGGCTATCTATGTGGGACAGGATAAAAAAGGCAAGGAAAAACGGGAGTTTGAACTGGTCAACAACATTACTGCCGTTAACTTCTATCGCAGGAGCAATGACAGGATACCAACGGACAACCAACTTGTACCGTTAAAGAGCAAAAGCGGATATGAGCTACGTTACAAATTGAAGATAGGTACAATGGTGCTGCTATATGAGAACAGTCCAGAGGAAGTGTGGGAGCTCGACAGAAAGAATCTTCAAAAGAGGCTGTATAAGGTGACGGGAATGTCATCGATGGTTATTCAAGGAAAGTTTGAGTATGGTACGATAGAAATGGTACATCATCAAAATGCGAAACCAAGTTCTGAGATTAAAAAAGTGAATGGCGAGTATAGGTCTAATGAAGAATTCCGTCCAGGAATAAAGATGCTTCATTCTCAGATAAGAGTTCTTGTCCAAAGTGTTGACTTTGAGATAAACGATTTAGGCGAAATAAGAAGATTGATATACAATTCAGGAAAAATCTTATGAAAGATGGTTTTGTGATGTTGCAGTATTCCGTCTATATCAGACATTGCGCTTCATACGAAAGTCAAACGGTACATGTTAAACGGGTTAAAGCAATATTACCTGAGACTGGAATGGTGAGTATTTTGAGCGTGACAGATAAGCAATATAGCGATATCGTGAACTTCTGGGGAAAGGAAAAGAAGAAAAAAGTGCCATCAGAACCTCTCCAATTGGAATTTTTTTAATAATTTTGTGGCGAGAATCCACATCAAGAGCCACTTCTTAGGCTAGAATAATTATATAAGACCTTGATATACAGGATATATAGAATCTTAGGTTGTGGTTTGATGTAGGAATAGACAGATAAACAACTCCTGATACGACCGACGGGTTGCTCCGATGGTTGTGGTTTGATGTAGGAATAGACAGATAAACAACACATTCTGGATGGCTGAGACCTTCAACAAGTTGTGGTTTGATGTAGGAATAGACAGATAAACAACCGTACCAATAACAACGGTACAAAGAATGAGTTGTGGTTTGATGTAGGAATAGACAGATAAACAACATCGAAGATAATTTAAATGAATCGCACCTGTTGTGGTTTGATGTAGGAATAGACAGATAAACAACACCTGGACTTCATTCTGAATTCTACTCATGGTTGTGGTTTGATGTAGGAATAGACAGATAAACAACGCCATAGCAGCCGTGACCATAGGTTGAGAGTTGTGGTTTGATGTAGGAATAGACAGATAAACAACAATCCTTTCTTTAAGAACCAGCCCAAACCTGTTGTGGTTTGATGTAGGAATAGACAGATAAACAACAATTGAAGTTGACATTGAACCGTCTGACGGTTGTGGTTTGATGTAGGAATAGACAGATAAACAACGAACCAGGTGAGCCCATTCAGGTTCCTGCGTTGTGGTTTGATGTAGGAATAGACAGATAAACAACCTCTGTCACAGCCAGCTGGTATTTGCCCATGTTGTGGTTTGATGTAGGAATAGACAGATAAACAACGCGTGCCGCATACGCCCGTAAGCCTGAGAAGTTGTGGTTTGATGTAGGAATAGACAGATAAACAACTGGGGTGAGCCGAAGGAAATTACGGATACGTTGTGGTTTGATGTAGGAATAGACAGATAAATAACCACTATTGCCGACTTCGGAAGCTATGTCTAGTTGTGGTTTGATGTAGGAATAGACAGATAAACAACGACTAACCATTGAAACAATACAAGACAATGGTTGTGGTTTGATGTAGGAATAGACAGATAAACAACCGACAAGACGAAGAAGTGGGCTGACACCGAGTTGTGGTTTGATGTAGGAATAGACAGATAAACAACTCTCAGATTGGACTTTCTCACTTCCGGTTGTTGTGGTTTGATGTAGGAATAGACAGATAAACAACAGGAAAAGGAGGCGAAGATTAAGGAGCTTGGGTGTGGTTTGATGTAGGAATAGACAGATAAACAACATTGATTGGTGTTTCGTTTCTTCGGGAATAGTAGGTCAGCTTCTCACTCTGGCAGCAGAATAGTGCAGCGCCTGCTGAATCCAGACGATGATGTGACAGAACAGAAGCGAAGATAGAAACTAAAAAACTATACATATATGATAGGATTAATAGTTTGGATGATATATTAAGGTGTGTCGAGGCTCACCTTTTTAATTATTCTTAAAAGTATTTCTTTGTTGTATATTATTTCAGTATTTATATTTATCTTTGCAGAAATAAATACGAAGGGTTTAATTATGACTACAATAAATACAGCAAATATTTCTCCTGTTGATGCCTTGTGGGCATTGTACCAGTCTCAATCCAAGGCTAACAAAAAGAAGTTCCGTTCCCTTCTTGCAGCAGAGGATGCTCAAAAAGAAGAGGCTGTAAAAGCTGTTTGCTATGTATCTTTGTCCTCCAAGGCAGAAAAGGAGATGAGAGAGGGTAAGACTGTTCATTTTGAAAATGCCGCTGATGCTCAAAGATGGATGGACGAACTATGAAGTATAAGATAGACTATACAAAAGAGGCTGTCAAAATTCTTAAGAAATGGAAAAAGTCCAACCCACAGTCTTTTAAGAAATTATATGATATTCTCCCTGAACTAGAGGAACATCCAAAGACAGGTACAGGACACCCGGAACCTTTAAAAGGAGGTAGAAATATTACATATTCAAGACATTTGTCAGGAAGGGATAGGGTTATATATGATATTTATGAAGATGTGGTTACTGTTCTAATATTTCAGCTGGAAGGCCATTATAATGATAAATAAGGTGAGTCAAAATGGCTCACCTTTTAGGTGTGTCAGATGTGTCACTTCAGTGTGTTAGGGGAATTAATATGAAACAGATAGAAGTAGTAGCAGCAATCATACACGATGATGAAGGACGTATCTTCGCCACGCAGCGAGGATATGGCGACTATAAGGACGGCTGGGAATTCCCTGGCGGAAAGATGGAAGCAGGAGAGACACCAGAAGAGGCTTTGAAGCGTGAAATTTGGGAGGAGCTGGAAACAAAAATTGTTGTAGAGCGGCTGGTGCAGACCGTAGAATATGATTATCCAAATTTGGCCTCCGGCCGAGCCTACTCACGCTCGGAAGAGCCAAAGCAAGCTTTGCTCTCCTCTCGCTCAACCGTAGCCTTTCATCTTACGATGCATTGTTTCTGGTGTCATGTAGAGAGTGGAAGTCTGACGCTGAAGGAGCATGAAGCCGCCCGTTGGCTCAGCAAAGAACAACTCGATAGCGTTGACTGGCTGCCAGCTGATAAAGTTGTGGTTGAACGGTTGCAGGAACACAAGGGTCAGCGTCTCACTCTGCCAGCAGAATAGTGCAGCACCTGCTGAATCCTGATGATGAAGTGACAGAAATGACATAGCTCTCCCTCTTTAGAGAGAGGGGGCATCACTTAAGGGGTGAAGCAAGAATCGAAACGATACGCTCTGAAGTGCGTCCGTCCCAATACTCGGGGAGGGCGCACTTTTTCCATTGGCCTTTTACCATATCGTTGACAGAGGACCTAAGCAGGTCGATGTCACCGCCAACTAACACGTTGGAGCCTATGCTAACCGTTTCCTGATGTTCTGTATAGTTGTTGAGGGTGATGCAGGGCACACCATTGAACGTGGCTTCCTCGGCCACATTTCCTGAGTCGGTAATAATGCCCTTGGCATGAGCCGTCAGCCAACCGAACTCTAAATAGGGTAGGGGCTGGCACAGAGGAAATGAAGGCATGAGCTGTTGCACTACCTCATAAGCCGGGGTACGCAGCGGAGCGATAATTGGTGTTGATGCCGCAGCCTCAGTAATGGTTTTGAGAATAAGTGTAAGCTGTTCTGTGTCAGCGAGTAATGCTCGACGGTTCAATGTAAGAACCAGATAGTTTCCTGGCTCAATATCGAAGTTGGGCTTCTTAAACCGTTGCAGGTTAAAACGGAGCGTGTCCATAAGTATATTGCCCACCAAGAAGGTTTGTGAACTGTCATCCGACTGCTCACGCGAGGCAATGCTCTTTGACTTGATGCCTGCAGTAAACAGATAGTCGCTGAGGGAATCGATAACCAGGCGATTCACCTCCTTAGGCATGTTGATGTCGAACGAGCGGGTGCCAGCCACCAGGTGAGCCAGCTTCACACCCCGTTTCTTGGTTGTGATAGCGGCAGCCATCGTGGAGGCCAAATCGTCGACGACAATCACCACATCGGCAGGATGCTGGTCCAGATAACGGTCGAATGCGCCCATTACCTGTGCCGTGATATCGTTTAGATTTTCGCTGTCTACACCAAGAAAGACGTGAGGACGAGGCATCTGCAAGTCGTCGAATATCGACGGTTCAAGCGATGGATCGTCCTCACGTCCAGTATAGACTAATTCGAATGTAGCGTCGTTACTGTTTCCGATAGCACGAACAAGTGGTGCCAACTTTACGAAATTGGGGCGTGCCCCAGCAACGACACAAATTCTTTTCATCCGCGTGAGATCTTATTTGTTGACCTGGAACTTTGTGTCGCCGTCCTTGAAGAAGGCGTTGATCTGCTTGGCAGCAGCAATACCGGCATTGATGTTGGCCTCAGCAGTCTGGGCACCCATCTTCTTCGGAGTCGAGAAGTAACGACCCTCGAACTTCAGGAAGTCCTCGTTGGCATCGGGCATAATGTCGGTCACAAACTTCAGGTCTTCGCGCTCAGCCATCAGCTTCAGCAGGCCAGCCTCGTCGATAACCTCCTTACGGGCGGTGTTGACGAGAATGCCACCCTTCTTCATCTTGCCAACCAGAGCGTAGTTGATGCTCTGCTTGGTCTCAGGCGTAGCGGGGATGTGGAGTGAAACAACGTCGCACTGCTCGAACAGGGCGTCCTGATTGGCAACGGCCTTGACGCCAGCCTTCTCGATAACCTCTGCAGGGCAGAAAGCATCGTAGGCATAAACCTCCATGCCGAAGCCCTTGGCGATGCGGGCCACGTTGCGACCAACGTTACCGAAGGCAAGGATACCGAGCTTCTTGCCGAGCAGCTCAGAGCCGCTCTTGCCGTTGTAGAAACCACGGACAGCCATCACCAGCAGACCAAACACGAGCTCGGCCACAGCGTTGGCGTTCTGACCAGGTGTGTTCTCGGCCACTACATTGTGAGCCGTAGCGGCAGCGAGGTCGATGTTGTCGTAACCAGCACCAGCACGCACCACAATCTTCAGCTGCTTGGCAGCGTCGAGCACCTCGGCGTCGACCTTGTCAGAGCGGATAATCATGGCATCGGCATCCTTCACTGCGTCGAGCAGCTGTGCCTTCTCAGTATATTTCTCGAGCAGCACGAGCTCATTGCCGGCTGCCTCAACTTCTGCTTTGATACCATTGACAGCTGCTGCTGCAAATGGCTTCTCTGTTGCAACTAATACTTTCATTTCTAAGCCCACCCAAGCCCTCCCCAAGGGAGGGGTGTTTAATTACATTATGGGTGCTCCTTTTTTATTTGGTTATACTTGTGTTTAATCTTACAAACCCACCTTTTACCATAGATGTGTATCTCGACACCCCTCCCTTCGGGAGGGCTTGGGTGGGCTTTTCTTTAATGATTACTCTCAAACTCCTTCATGCAGGCAACGAGAGCGTTGCAGCCTTCGATGGTCTGGGCGTTGTAGCAAGAAGCGCGGAAGCCGCCGACACTGCGGTGACCCTTGACACCAACCATGCCCTTGCTGACGGCGAAGTCGAGGAAGTCCTTCTCCAGCTCCTTGTACTCGTCGGCCATCACGAAGCAGAGGTTCATGACAGAACGATCCTCTACGTTGGCAGTACCACGGAACATCTTGTTACGGTCTATTTCGCCATAGACGATTTCTGCACGTTGCTGAGCCAGCTTGTCCATAGCCTCAACACCACCATTCTTCTTAATCCAGCGGAGGGTTTCAAGAGCAGAGTAGATGGGCACCACAGGAGGTGTGTTGAACATAGAGCCCTTGTCGACATGTGTGCGGTAGTCGAGCATGGTGGGAATCTCACGAGGAGCCTTGCCCAGCTTCTCATCCTTCAGGATAACGATAGTCACACCGGCCATAGCGAGGTTCTTCTGAGCACCGGCATAGATAGCATCGTACTTCTTCACGTCGATGGGACGGCTGAAGATGTCTGACGACATATCGGCAATCAGGGGAACATTCACGTCGAGGTCCTTGCGAATCTCAGTACCATAGATGGTGTTGTTGGTGGTGATGTGCAGATAGTCAGCATCAGCAGGAACGGTCCAGTCCTTGGGGATGAAGGTATAGTTGGCATCAGCAGAAGAAGCCACTTCAACCACCTCACCAAACAACTTAGCTTCCTTCATGGCCTTTTTGGCCCAAACACCAGTGTTCAGGTATGCAGCCTTCTTGATAAGGAAGTTGTAGGGAATCATGCAGAACTCCAGGGAAGCACCGCCACCAAGGAAGATTACTGAGTAGCCCTCGGGCACTTGCAGCAGCTCCTTAACCAGAGCTACAGCCTCGTCGACGACGGGCTGGAAATCCTTAGCACGGTGGCTGATCTCCATCAGTGAGAGACCTGAGCCATTGAAATCAAGACACTGTTTGGCGGTATTCTCGATAACCTCGCGGGGAAGCATCGAAGGACCAGCGTTAAAGTTGTACTTCTTCATTGTTTGTTGTTCTTTATTTAATGGTTTTAATACTACGTTTCAGGAAAAACGCTGCGAAATTACACTTTTTTCTTGAATTAGGCAAATATTTAAGCAGAAATTCACCAAAATAGTGTATTTTCCTTTCACTTTGTTGAGTCAACATGCCATTTTACTGGCTCCATTGTCGAAATGAATGTTCCCTACGAGTGAAATGCGTTTTTATTTCTTCTCTTCCTTTTTGTCCTCTTTCTTACCTGCAGCAGGCTTGTAGCGCTTGTTCAGACCGTTGATGACATCCTTTGTGATGTCGTACTTGCTATCGGCAAACAGAATGTTGTCGCCAGCCTTCGACAGGATGATGTCATATTTCTTGTCCTTGTTATAGGAAGAGAGGAAATTGTTCAGCGAGTCGCGTAATGCCTCATTGAACTTCTGGGTCTCGTTAGCCAGTTCACCTTCCAGACGAGCCTGCAGCTCCTGAAGGTCGCGCTGCTGACGCTCAATGGCTGTCTGAACGCTCTGGGCCTGTTCGCGGCTCTGGAAACCGTTCGACTGCAGCTTCTGCTGGAAGTTGTTGACGGCAGTCTGCAGCTGATTTCCCTTCTGAGTCAGCGTGTTACGAGCATTATTGCTCTTCTTCTGCAGGGTTACACTGTAATCCTTAGCGAAGTCATACTGTGTCATCAGTGAGTCAACTTCGACATAGGCGATTTTCATTCCTGACACATTCTCAGAACCTGTTGCCTGAGGTTTCTCGTCCATCTTGGGACTTGCATTGTTGCACGAAGCCATAGCGACAGCAAAAGCCAGTGCACCGAAAATAATCTTTTTCATTTTTTGTAATTATAATGTTTGTTCTTTAACCTTCAAGTTTCAGCTGTTTCTGGTTACGTAGTTCGCGGTCCTGATCCATAACGCAATGAATGCCTCGCTCCCGCATGGCCTCACTATCATGAATATGCTGCGAGGAGAATGTGCCGTCCTTTCGTCCCAGCACTTTCACCAGCAGCAATGCCATTCCCACAGCTAACAGCAATCCACTTATGAGTATAGTCTGAATCATTTCGCGTGCAAAGGTAAGCAAAATAATTGAGAAACGAAAAATGCTACAAGCATAATTCGCTGACTTTAATGTCTTTTAGCACGACACTTATCAAACCAGTCGCGTAACAAGCCAAAAGGAACGCCCCGTTGCACGGCATTTTCCAGTTCCTTAAGTGCCGCTTCCCTTTGCTCAAGCTGAAGCAGCAATTCGGTTTTCGTAACAATATAGTCAACGTTCTTTGGTTGGAGTGTAATAGCCTGGCTCCAGTCATAGAGAGCCGTCTCGTATTGATTGACCGATGTTTCGAAAGCCGCACGTGAGGCGTAGCAAACGGCAGAGTCGGGAAACATCTGGACCAGCTGATTATACTGGTCCATAGCATCAGTACGCCGCCCTAACTTCTCGTCAGCCATCGCCAGACCGAGGCGGGCCTCCATGTTGATGGGAACAATCTTCAGCAGGGTCTCGTAATCGTTTTTGGCCAGTGCATACTGACGGAGGTGCATGTTTACGTAGGCCCTGTAAAAGAGAGCGGCAGGATTCTGGGCATCGATTTTCAGTACATTACCATACTCCTCGGCAGCGTATTCCCATTGCTCCAACTGAATATTGACGGCAGCCTTTTTAAGTCGCAGGTCGGTAGAGTGGGGATGCCTCTCTATCTGCTGGTTGAGTACGGTCAACGAGTCGCGCCACTGTTGTGATGTCTGTGCGAAAGCCGCTACAGCCGCCATGAATCCACATGCAACAACAAAAGTTCGAAATGCCATCATGCTTCCCTTATACCTATTAATATTATAGGAAAGCAATCAGACATGCTCCAGGTCTTTCAGCCAGAGTACGGCAGAGGCATCGGTAGGCATGCGCCAATCGCCACGCGGAGAAAGGCTGACGCTGCCGACCTTTGGTCCGTCGGGCATGCAGGAACGCTTGAACTGCTGGCTGAAGAAACGGCGGCAGAAAGTCTGTAGCCATTTTTTTATGACTTCGTCGCTGTAGTTTCCATCGAAGGCTTTCTTGGCCAGTAAGAATATCTTGGCAGGGCTGAAGCCGAAGCGCAGGAAATAATACAGGAAGAAATCGTGCAACTCGTAGGGACCTACTAAGTCTTCTGTCTTTTGTCGTATGTGGCCATTCTCGTCGGCAGGAATCAGCTCTGGCGATATGGGCGTGTCAACGATATCGAGCAGCACCTCAGTAGCTATCTTACTTGCAATGAATGTCACCAAGTATCGCACCAGCGTCTTGGGCACACCCGCATTAACGCCGTACATCGACATGTGGTCGCCATTATAGGTTGCCCATCCCAATGCCAGCTCCGACAGGTCGCCTGTACCAACGACAAGGGCATTCTCTTTGTTGGCTATGTCCATCAGAATCTGAGTACGCTCACGGGCTTGTGAGTTCTCGTAGGTGGTATCATGAATGTTGACGTCATGGCCGATATCACGGAAATGGAGCGTCACAGCCTCGGCAATGTTGATTTCACGAATAGTGACACCCAGCTCCTTCATGAGCTTCAGAGCGTTATGATAAGTGCGGTCGGTAGTACCAAAGCCAGGCATGGTGATGCCGATGATACCACGACGGTCAAGGCCCAGCTTGTCGAACGATTTAACCGTTACCAGCAAGGCCAGTGTAGAGTCAAGACCTCCACTGATGCCCACCACGGCTTTGGTGGAGTTCAGGTGGTAAAGTCGCTTGGCAAGTCCCGCAATCTGGATATTCAGGATTTCCTCGCACGATTCCTGCATCTTGTCTTCTTCTGGAATAAAAGGATGAGGATCGATAGTGCGGATGAGCTCAAAGTCACGGGGCATAACAGGCTTACAGTTAATGAGATAGGGCTGGCGGTCGACCGCTGCCTGAGCTGTGATAAACGTGGAATTCGTGCGCCGTTCAGTTCGCAGTCGCTCAACGTCAATCTGCGAGATCTTGATCTGAGGCTGGAACGAGTAACGTTCGCCCTCGCACAAGATATGTCCGTTTTCCAGTATCATGGCATTGCCGCCATAGACCACATCTTGAGTAGACTCTCCAAATCCACAGCTGGCGTAGACATAGCCACACATAGTGCGGGCACTCTGCTGACAGACAAGCTGTCTCAGATACTGATGCTTGCCAACGAGTTCGTTAGAAGCCGACAGATTAAGGATGATGTCTGCACCAGCCAACGACAACTCATTGCTGGGAGGCGTAGGTGCCCACACATCCTCGCATATCTCAATACCAAAGCGCACACCATCGCAAGTGGTGAAGATTGTCGGCTCTGGCGTTACATGTACAGGACTGCCAGCCAGATAAATATCCTGCGGTTTCAAGTCCTGGGAAGAGGCAAACCATCTCTTTTCATAAAACTCTCCATAGTTAGGAAGGTATGTCTTCGGCACAACACCTAACAAGGAGCCCCCCTGTACTACTGCGGCACAGTTGTAAAGTAGGGAGCCAATTTGCACAGGCATTCCTACGACGCAGATAATGTCGAGCTTGCGAGTAAAGTCAAGCAGCATCACCAGGCCCTCTTCTGCGTTGTCGACAAGAAGCTGTTCCTTGAACAAGTCTTGACATGAATAACCCGTCAGGCACAACTCTGGCAAAACCAGCAGTTCTACGCCCTGACCCTCGGCCTGGGCGATAAGGCTCTCTGCTTGCTGTACATTATAGACTACATCGGCCACTTTCACGGCAGGCACTCCAGCGGCCACTTTAATATACCCGTATTTCATAGCTTTACAAATTGTCGGTCGTTTTCAATGATGGTATAGATAAGAGCAGGTTGCTCAAAGAATTCATTCTCACGGAATGTATGCAACTTATAGAACTTCACAGGGTCTACTGTAAAGAGCGCATCAACGGCAGGCTTATGCAGGAACCGCTTGTCACGTTTGTAGGCCAATAGCTGGATACAAGTGTGTTCGAGGTCATTCAGCTGTTCACGTCCGAATTCCTCAATAAAGAGCTTGGTGTTCGGCTCTATCTCACCTGTCGAACGAACTTGCCAGCTGGTGCCCTCTGCCGTCATATACACATAGCGCAGGTAGAAGTTGCAGTCGTTGATAATGTATGACTCAAAGCGTGTGTCGCTAAGTTCCTTTATGTCAATGGGAACAAAAGCCAAATATGCTGACAGCTTGTCACCGCCACGTCGCTCCTCTACGGGAGCCTTGAAGGTAATGGGCTTGTCAGCAGGCTCTGTCTCCTGCTCTTCCTGAACAACGTCGGCAGCAGCGTGTTTCTGGCTGTTCTTCACTTCCACCACGTGGCGGGTGTCGTAATCCTCTTCACCAATTACTACCACGTCAGCCGTACGCATGGGAACTTCGAAGCCGTCTTCGTCCTCAACGAGCACGATATCCTTGCCTTGGAATCCAGCCACACGGCCACCTCCCACCTCGCTCAGGAACCTTACTTTGTCACCTATTTTCATCGCTATTGTTTGGTTTACGCCTGCAAAGTTACAACTTTTATTTAAAAAACCTACTTTTTACGCAGAAAGTTTGCTGATTCAGATTATTTTTGTATCTTTGCATGCAATTTATCTAAATTATCTATTGAACAATAAATTATTCATTTATGAACGACAACAAAGTAATGAACAAAGCTGCCGACAACATCAGAATCTTGGCAGCTTCGATGGTTGAAAAGGCTAAGTCGGGGCACCCCGGCGGTGCTATGGGTGGTGCAGACTTCATCAACACCCTGTACAGTGAGTTCTTAGTTTACGACCCCGAGAATCCCGCATGGGAAGGTCGCGACCGCTTCTTCCTCGATCCTGGTCACATGGCTCCGATGCTCTACAGCCAGCTGGCTCTTATCGGCAAGTATGACTTGGAAGATCTGAAGAATCTGCGTCAGTGGGGATCTGTAACTCCTGGTCACCCCGAGCGTGAGATTGAGCGCGGCATCGAGAATACCTCTGGTCCTCTTGGTCAGGGTCACTGTTTTGCTGTAGGTGCTGCTATCGCAGCCAAGTTCCTGAAGGCTCGTCTGGGCGACGTGATGAACCAGACCATCTACGCTTACATTTCTGATGGTGGTGTTCAGGAAGAGATTTCGCAGGGTGCTGGCCGTATTGCCGGTAACCTGGGTCTTGACAACCTCATTATGTTCTACGACGCTAACGACATTCAGCTCAGTACTCGTACAGAGGTGGTGACCTGTGAGGATACCGCTAAGAAGTATGAGGCTTGGGGCTGGTACGTGCAGAAGATCGATGGTAACGATGTTGACCAGATCCGTGAGGCCATCAAGAAGGCTCAGGCTGAGAAAGATCGTCCAAGCCTGATTATTGGTCATTGCGTGATGGGTAAGGGTGCTCGCAAGGCTGACAACAGTAGCTACGAGAGCAACTGTGCTACCCACGGTGCTCCCCTTGGTGGTGATGCCTATATCAACACGATGAAGAACCTGGGCGCTGATCCCGAGAATCCGTTCCAGATTTTCCCCGAAGTCAAGGAGCTGTATGCTAAGCGTGCTGAGGAGCTGAAGAAGATTGTGGCTGAGCGTTATGCTGCTAAGGCTGAGTGGGCCAAGGCTAATCCTGAGAAGGCTGCCCAGCTCGAAGAGTGGTTCAGCGGCAAGGCTCCGAAGATTGACTGGAGCAAGGTGGAGCAGAAGGCTGGCTCGGCTACCCGTAGCGCTTCCGCAGCTGTTCTCGGTCAGCTGGCTGAGCAGGTGCCCAACATGATCTGCGCTTCTGCCGACCTGTCGAACTCTGATAATACCAACGGCTTCCTGAAGAAGACCAAGGATATGGTTCGTGGTGACTTCAGCGGTGCCTTCTTCGAGGCTGGCGTAGCTGAGCTTACCATGGCTTGCTGCTGTATCGGTATGGCTCTGCACGGTGGTGTCATCCCCGCTTGCGGTACCTTCTTCGTATTCTCCGACTACATGAAGCCCGCCGTCCGTATGGCTGCCCTCATGGAGCTGCCCGTGAAGTTCATCTGGACCCACGACGCCTTCCGCGTTGGTGAGGATGGTCCTACCCACGAGCCCGTTGAGCAGGAGGCACAGATCCGTCTGATGGAGAAGCTGAAGAACCATCACGGCAAGAACTCTGTATTGGTAGTTCGTCCTGCCGATGCTGAGGAGACCACCGTTTGCTGGCGCATGGCTATGGAAAACATAGACACCCCAACCGCTCTTATCTTCTCGCGTCAGAACATCGAGATGCTGCCCGAGGGCAACGACTACAACCAGGCTACCAAGGGTGCTTACGTTGTTGCAGGTTCCGATGAGGACTACGACGTTATCCTGTTGGCTTCTGGTTCTGAGGTTTCTACGCTGGAGGCTGGTGCCAAGCTGTTGGCTGCCGACGGTATCAAGACCCGTGTTGTCAGCGTTCCTTCCGAGGGCCTGTTCCGTGCTCAGAGCAAGGAGTATCAGCAGAGCGTTCTGCCTGCAGGCAAGAAGAAGTTTGGTCTGACCGCTGGTCTGCCCGTGAACCTCGAAGGCCTGGTAGGTGCCGACGGTACTGTTTGGGGTCTTGAGAGCTTCGGCTTCTCTGCTCCCTACAAGGTGCTCGACGAGAAGCTCGGCTTCACTGGCCAGAATGTTTATGAGCAAGTCAAGAAGCTGCTGGCTTAATTCCAGTAGATGAACAATAGTAAGCGGTGCATCCGATGAGGATGCGCCGCTTTACTTTTCGTATGTCCTGTTATAGGAACTTGAATGTCATTTACTTCTGGGCTTCGCGTCCTAATGCCAGAGCCTTGATGTTGGCTTCAACAATGGCTTCGCCCTTACGTCCGAAGACGCGACGGATGGCATCTTCCAACTTGTGGTACTCAATACCAAGTGCTTTTTGGGCAGCACCAAGCAGGATGACGTTGGCCGAGCGGGGCACACCGTTGTCCTTGGCCATCTGCTCAATGTCAATCTTGATGACGTTAGGCAGCTTGTCGAGGTCAGCGTTGATGACGGCCATGTCGGGGTAGTTGGGGATGTTCACGAATGGCGTAGCCGACGTGATGATCCAGCCATCTTTCTTCAGGAACGGCAGGTAGCGCAGGGCTTCCATCGGCTCCATCGAGATGATGACGTCGGCGCTGCCTTTGGCAATTAGGTCGCTGGCGATGGGCTCCGACGAGATGCGCAGGTTTGACTGTACGTCGCCTCCACGCTGGCTCATGCCGTGAACCTCGGCTTGCTTGATGTATAGGTTCTCATTCATGGCGGCTTCACCGATGATGGTTGCAATAGAGAGGATACCTTGTCCTCCCACGCCGCAAAGGATAATATCTGTTTTCATTGTTGCGTTATTACAAAATTACGTTATTACGATATTACGATTTTGCGGCAGCCTTCTTTTGCTTCAGGTGACGCTGCAGGGTCTGCATACATTCGCGGCGTGGAATGATGACACTGGTGCCCTTGTAGTTAATCTCGTCGCGGATGATCTGCGTAATCTCCGGCATGTTTTTCGGCAGGGGAACTACCACCTTCAGGTGCTCGTCGCTCAGGCCGAGTCCGCGACAGATGGCCTCGAACTTATTCGTACCGGCTGAGTCCTGACCACCCGTCATACCTGTTGTCAGGTTGTCGCTGATGATGACGGTAATGTTGGCATTCTCATTGATGGCGTCGAGCAGGCCCGTCATACCGCTATGCGTGAAGGTGGAGTCGCCGATGATGGCAACGGCGGGCCACTGTCCGGCATCGGCAGCACCCTTGGCCATCGTAATCGAAGCACCCATGTCGACGCATGAGTGAATGGCACGGAACGGGGGCAGGAAGCCTAACGTGTAGCAGCCGATATCACCAAACACGCGAGGATTGTCGTACTCCTTCAGCACTTCGTTGAGGGCAGCGTAGACATCGCGGTGGCCACAACCCTGACAGAGTGCGGGGGGACGTGGAGCCACATCGGCGCATGGGTCGAAGCATTGGCCTGTCTCCATGCCGAGGGCTTTCTTCACGATATCGGGATTCAACTCACCCGTACGAGGCAGTTCACCTGTCAGCTTGCCCAGGATGTTCTTGCTTTCAGCAACACCGCGTACCATATCCTCGATAAAGGGCTGACCCTCCTCGACGATGAGCACTTGATCACACTCGTCAATCAGACGGCGCACCAACTGCTTCGGCAGCGGATATTGCGAAATCTTCAGGATGGGGTAGGGGCATCCGTTGGGGAAACACTCGTTGACATAGTTGAAACCGATACCGCTGGCCAGGATGCCAAGCTTCTTGTCGGTTCCTTCTATATATTTATTATAAGGTGAATTGGTGGCGTCCTGCTCTAACTGTGCCTGCTGGGCGGTGACGACGTCATTACGCTTCTTGGCGTTGGCGGGCAGCAGCACCCAGTTGGCGGCTACGGCGTTGTAGTTCAGCTCGTTCTGCTGACGCGGAACGTCAGCACACTCTACGACGGCGCGGCTGTGGGCCATGCGGGTGGTGACACGCATCAATACCGGCAGACAAATGCGCTCCGAGTAATCGAAGGCGGTGGCCATCATGTCGTAGGCCTCCTGCTGGTTCGAGGGCTCGAACGTCGGGATGAGGGCAAACTTACCGTAGAAACGGGAGTCCTGTTCATCCTGACTGGAGTGCATCGACGGGTCGTCGGCTACAAGCACTACGACACCACCGTTGACACCCGTCATGCCGCTGTTCACAAACGGGTCGGCGCAGACGTTCAGGCCGACATGCTTCATGCAGACCATCGAACGTTTGCCCATGAACGACATACCGAGGGCGGCTTCCATTGCCGTTTTCTCATTGGTACTCCAGCGGCTGTGTACGCCGCGTTCCTTTGCCAGGGCGTTACCCTGAATAAACTCTGTGATTTCGGTGGACGGCGTGCCAGGGTATGCATACACGCCAGAAAGTCCGGCGTGCAGCGCACCTAACGCTATGGCTTCGTCGCCCAGCAATAGTTTCTTTTCCATTCTTTAATATTATCGATTTACTGTATCTCCCATCCGATGGCCGATGCACCCAGCACGGCAGCACTTGCACCGTCGAGGCCGCTGACCAAGAACTGAGCCTTGCCCTTGAATATCTTCATGACATGGGCTTCGTAAGCCTCGCGGATTGGCTTCATAATCAGCTCACCAGCCTTGACCATACCGCCGAAGAAGATAAATGCTTCAGGCGATGAGAAAGCCGCAAAGTCGGCACAGGCCTCCCCCAGCATCTTACCTGTGAACTGGTAGATTTCGTTGGCCAGCTCGTCGCCCTTGCCAGCGGCGATAGAAACATCGAGTGAAGTAATCTTCTCGGGATCCATCTCGCGGAGTAGACTTGGGCGGTCTGTCTTTGCCAACATTTCGCGGGCTGTGCGAGCTACACCTGTTGCTGAGCAATATGCCTCCAAGCAACCCGTGCGTCCGCAACCGCAACTGCGACCCTCGGCACCGCGTACCATTGTTACGTGACCTAACTCGCCGGCAAAACCGTCGTGGCCGTAAAGCAACTGGCCGTTCACCACAATACCAGACCCTACGCCCGTGCCAAGTGTGATGACGATGAAGTTCTTCATGCCACGTGCCACACCATAGACCATTTCGCCAAGAGCGGCAGCGTTGGCATCGTTCGTCAATGCTACAGGAATATTATTCAGCCTTTCGCTGAACAGCTTGGCCAGAGGTATAATGCCATCGTGTGCCCAAGGCAGGTTCGGGGCAAACTCAATGGTTCCGTTATAGTAGTTGCCGTTAGGGGCACCAATGCCCATAGCCTTGATTTTCTCTATGCCGCCCACCTGGTCGATGATGACCTGAAGAACCTCTACACACGCGTCCACATAGTCTTCTACTTTCTCATAGCCGCCAGTCTTAATGGCTGTAGTGGCCCTGATGTCGCCGCGGGCGTCGACAATTCCAAACACGGAGTTCGTACCTCCTAAATCCAAGCCAATCACGTATGGCTTCATTACTTGTTGTTCGTTCATAATAGTTTTATGTTTTTGTTATTATCTTGCACTAACGTATTTGTGGAGCGTGGCCCGTACGGCACCGTTACCGGCATAGAGCTCCTTGACCATACCTTCAATCTGCTCGCCGAGGCCAGCCTCGTAGAGGTCGAGGCCGAAGACATCCTTGCGTGAGTAGAGTTGCTTCAGGCAGCTCCAGTCCTGGTCTGCCTTGCCAATTTCCAACGGCGCCACAATGGCCTGCATCTCAGCCAGCATGGGGTCGGGTGACGGCTCAAATGGCGTGCCGTCGTCCTTGATGCCCTTCAGATAGCGGGCATAGCCGGCCAGCGTCAGCGGAATCAGCACCAGATTTGACATGTCGAGACCACGAATGATATACTTCTTAATAGTTTCACCAAAGCGGATGGGCAGTTTCTGGCTGGTGTCCATTGCAATGCGCTGTGGAGCGTCGGGCATGAAAGGATTGGGCAGTCGGCGGTTGATGACGGCACCGATAAACTCGTAGGGGTTCAGCACGCCTGGGTCAACCACGACGGGCATAGCCTCCATATAGCCAATCTTCTGGATAAATGGGCGCAGGTCCTCGTCGGCCATTTCTGCCGAGATCAGCGTGTAGCCCAGCATGCAGCCATAAATTGACATCGCCGTATGCAGAGGATTCAGACAGGTGGTCACCTTCATCGTCTCCACCTTGTCTACCGTCTCTCGGGTCGTGTAGAGGGCGCCGCCAAGATTGAGTGGCGGACGGCCGTTGGTGTAGTTGTCCTCGATGACCAGATACTGCACCTCTTCGGCATTCACGAAAGGAGCCGTAAACGTGTGCTTCTCAGTCTCGATATAGTCATTGTCCTCGAAGCCGTCCTGAGCCAGCAATTCCTTCACCTTCTCGTGTGGACGCGGGGTAATCTTGTCAATCATCGACCAGGGGAAGGTAATCTTCGTCTCATCCTTCAGGTAGTCGAGGAATGCCTGGGGCACCAGACCATCCTTCACCCAGCGCTCAGCGTAGGCCAT